>CAVLAV010000300.1:0-2982 GCA_963660735.1 bacterium | reverse complement strand
GCAGGTAGCGAAGAACAATATGTAATCGATTACATCGAAGATAAGTATTATCAAGAAACGGGCGTTTCGCTCGATTTCGAGATTGCATATCTTGGCGAGAATATGAGAACGAAACTTACAAGCGAGTTGGCCGGCGGTTCGCAGGTGGACATCGTTGTTTCTCATACGCGCGGCGGAGTGGGCATTGACGATTATGTTATACAGCAGGGCATATATTACGATATCAACGACTTGCTGTATGATTACGGTTCCAATTTGATGCAATATATCGAGGGTTCGCCGCTTAACGCGCTGACAACCTACGATAATAAGGTGGTTGGAATCCCCTCGGTTATTGATCCGTATAAATTCGGTATTCTTGTGAGAAAGGACTATATGGAAGCTTGCGGATACACGGATGATCCCGCTAAGGCTCAGCAGGAATTTAAAGCAGGACAGAACTATGAACTCGTTGATAATCTCGAAACTTTTAAGGAAATGTGCCTTAAAATCAATACGCTGACGCATAATACATATGCGGTTTCGGGCGCGGCGTGGGATCTGGAAAAAGTGCTTGTACTCGGAGCTTATACCGATTCCGGCTATTTCTCGAGTACTATACGCAACTATGACGGGCTCGGTGAGGTTATTATTCCCGGGTATGCGACGGACGAATACAAAGACGTTCTTGCTATGGAGTATGATTGGGCGATGACGGGCGTAACGTCGAAAGAAGCGAACTCTATTCTGTTGGAAGCGGCGGAGAGTGCGTTCATTTCGGGCAATACCGGTGTGTTCGTACAGGATCCTACCATTCAGCATTTAATTACGGTGGCAAGAAAGACGAAAATTTCGAATCCGAACGCCGAATTTACCGTACTCGGACCTTTGCGCGCGTACAAGAATGCGGCTGACTGTCCTAAAGACGAGAGCGGACAGCCTAAGAAAGGTTTTATGCGCAATACCAAAGCGACTTTTGCCGCAACTATATTAAATAAATCTAAAAACGCGGTAGCGATTATAAAATTTCTCAATTGGGTATTCGGTAGCGTCGATAACTATAACTTGTGTCGCTACGGAATCGAGGGTCAGCATTGGGTAAATAACGGAGATAATACGTATTCCTATCCCGCAGGTAAGGAATCGTATATAACCGCGCCCCCGTACTCAGGCATTTTGACTCTTGTGGAAAATCAGAATATTTCAAATCTTACATATGATGGGTATACCGCTGAAGAGAAAGAGTGGCTTGAACTTGCAAAAACACCCGATAATTATGTTGAAAACGATTTGATCGATTATCTTTTGCCGTCGAATGCGGTATATTGGAAGACCGAGTATGGTCTTCAAAAGAATATGTACGACGCGCTGTTTGTGAAGGCATGGACGGGCGCGGCGGATCCGCTTCGCGTAGAAAACGGTGCCGTTGTGTTCGATTCGTTGGTAAGCAACTATCGCAACGGCGCAAAAGAACAACTTATATACAAAATGAACGCCTATAATATCATGAAGAACAGATTCAGCAGTTCCGCAGAGAAATGATTATGTTTATCGGTTGGATAGTTTTTATCGTTGTCGCGGAATATCTTTCCGTAGGCGTCGCGGTTCTGGCGAAACGCGAGGGTCAAAAGAATTGGTGGACGTGTCTGCTTCCGTTTGTCGCGTTTTTCTGGATCGATAAATATACGAAAGGATTTAAAGCGATGGGCGTGCACGTCAGTAAGTGGGGAAAAACGGTGATTACTCTCGTGCTGATCTGCGTGTTGGCTTGTGTTTATGTGAATTTCGGACAGAGAAATTTCGCGAGCATTGACGCAGAGGCGCTTGCACAGATTATGGCTGTACCTATCGTGGCTTGTGCGTTCATCTTTTATGTCGGTTCAATCGGTTGGGCGATAGCCGTGCTTCAGAAAAACGGACGGCGTTTTAACCACGATACGTTCGTTTGCATGTTGTTTTTGCCTATTCCATTTTTGATTGCGAAATCAAAAGTTTGAGTAAATTCATTGCGAAAAATACAAAAACAAGCGGCTGTTTTTTTCGTTTATAATTGTGCTGTAGCCGCACGGCAGGGGTTAAAATGAGAAAAAACAAAAAAATCAAATCACTGTTGGTCTATGGTTGCGCTTTCGCCGTATTGTTCGGGGCTGTGGGCTGTAATACCAACGACAATTCATCGGATTCTTCTGTTCCCGATGAAATCGCGACGGTGTATGAAGAGGTTTTGTCTTCGCCGGACTATGCCGATGTGTCTTTTACAGAATATACGACATATTACATAGACTCGGAACTGGGAAGCGATTTGAACGACGGTACAACGGAAGCCGAACCGAAGGCGACAATCGCGGCGGCGAACGAACTTGTAGCGGCGGTAAAAACGCCTACTCGTATTCTCTTCAAAGCAGGGACGCAATATGACGGTACTCTTATACTTGGCGGTTTTACTGCAACTAAGCTTAAGCCGCTCGTTATCGACTCGTATGGCGTAACGGAAACCGTGAAATATGCCAAAATTACAGGCTCGTCCACCTGCGTTGAGATCACGGAAGGAAATCTTCGCGTGTCGGGACTGGAACTCACGTCTCCGAACGGACGCTGTGCGATCGATATTAACACGGTGCGCGCGGGCGCTCTTTCCGATCTCGTGATTTCCGGCAACTATATTCATGACGTGAACTTCAGATGGACGGAGAAAGAGAGTCCCGAAAATCTCGATCCCGCTAAGATCGACGTGCAAGCCGTGACGCCCGACGCGTCGTACACATACGGACATGGCGGCATTGTTTTAAACGCGTCCACGCAATCGTTCATAGGCCCTAGCTGGTGCGAAGATATATGGATAGAGAACAATATCATCGAGCGAACATCGCGAGTGGGGATGTTTCTCAATACGTCTTGGGCGCAGCGTCCTGGAATGAATTGGGGCAAGAACCATTATTACGACGATGACACGAATTACTATCCGCATAAGCGGTTTTACATTCGCGGCAACGAGATATCCTA
>CAVLAV010000299.1:0-2983 GCA_963660735.1 bacterium | reverse complement strand
CCTTCGGGGAAAGCGAAGTTTGTTTTACTGTCATTGCGAGGCACGAAGTGCCGCGGCAATCTCCCGGGAGGGTGAGTCTCCGTAAAGTATATACTTTTCCATTTACTCGGTGGGATTCTTCACTTCGTTCAGAATGACGTGTGTTTTTGCTTCCTCCTTCGGGGGAAGTGTCGGCAACGCCGACGATAGGGGATAAAAATGCACGGTATTTCACCCTCCCGGGAGTTTGCCGCGCTACGCTCGCAAAGACAGTTTATTAAGCAAAGCGATAATAGGGGTGAAACGATTAAATCGTTTCACCCCTTGCCTTTTACTTGTTTTTCTTCCTTTGCCTTGAGTTTTCGTAAGGTATAACGAAAATAAAGAATATCATAACTGCCAAAAGTAACGGCAACAGCGTATACAAACGAATATTATTTTCGGTTTTCGTTCCGCCGTCAAAGTGCGCCTCTATGGTAAATTCGGTTTCGGCAACGCCGTCTTTGGATAGCACGCTTATCGTGTGTTTACCAACCGAAAGCGTTGACAAAAAGTCAATGCTCAAAATTATTTTCGTACCGTCGTTTTGTTGTTCGTATTGCGACTCGTCAATTTCGATACCGTCAACTTTTATTCCTATAAACCTCGGGGAATTTACGTTGGTCGTAAACGACAAATTGTTTTCCTTTTTAGTATTCCATTTGCCGTTTTTACCCTCGATAATTTCGGGCGTTATCACTTCTTCTATTACTCTCACGAAACCGCAAGCGTTACATTCCGTATCTTCGTCGTTATCGTAAATATGCCCCGTCGCAGGAATTTCCGTAATATCACTCTTTACTTCACACCTACTACAATGGTGCGATTTGCTTACTGCTTCAGTACAAGTCGCCGCTTGGTCTATACTCCACTCCGTACTATAATCGTGTCCGAGTGCAGTAATCGTCTTTTCCTCGCGACTTATTTCAGTATGGCATACCGAACAGTATACTACGCTTTCGTAACTTCCGTTTTTGGTACAAGTTGCGGCTACCTCGTTTTCTACTACCGCAGTTCCCGCTTTGTGTCCGAGCGCAGATATTTCCGTAATATCGGTCGTTGCTCCGCAACGAGTACAATGGTGCGACTTACTTCCTGCTTTGGTACAAGTTGCCGCTTTGTCAATCGTCCAACTCTCGCTATAAGAGTGGTTGGTTGAGTCGAGTTCGCCGTACTCCGAGCCGCAAACCGAACATATTGCCTTTTGGGAGCAGGTCGCAGTGCCACCTTTATGGGCGGTATGAGTCCATTGCGCGTATAACTCGTATACGCCGCCGACCGCGTTGCCGCTTTCGACTTTAGTTCCGCCTGACTTTGCCGTGTACCAACCGCTAAAAGCGTAGTCGTCCTTTACGGGCGCGGGCATAGCGGCGTATTTGTCGCTATAAGCAATTTTAAGTATAGCGGAAGTACCGTTAATCAACTTATAAACTGTTATATATGCAGAACCCGTATTGTCCGACGAATCGGTTGCGGCAACGGTATAAACTCCGCCGTCGTTTACAACGAACTTACCTGTGTACAAGCCGTCGCCTTCGTCTGTAGTGGTTAAAGTTGTACCGTTGAGCGTCGCGCTCTTCACGCCGCCCGCGTCGCCGATTGCAACGGTTACGGTTAAACTGTTCGCATCGGTCGCATCGTCCGAGGCAAGACACACCTCGGGATTTTCCCCGTCCACGGTGTCAGGCACGGTTAAGGTTTGGGAAACGAAATGCCCCGCCGCATCGGAAACGGTAATTATATAATTGCCCGCCTCGGTAAGCGTGAAAGTACCGCTTAAAGCCGTGGTGTTAGTGCCGTCGGGCAAACAAACGACTACGTTCTTGTTGCTGTTTTCCGCGACGGAATAACTATAAGTTACGCCTTTGTTATTCTTGCTCGTTTCGGTTACGGTCAAGGTGGGCGCAGTCAGATTGAGAGTGTAGTTTTTAGAATATACAGTCGTAGTATTGCCCGCGTTATCCGTAACGGATACGGTGAGAATATAACTTCCCGATTTATCGGGACTTGTAACGGAATACGAACCGTCGGAAAATTTAGTCAAGGTTGCCGCCGTACTACCCCACTTTGCCGAAACGGTTTTAACGCCCGACTCGAGATCGCTGACGGAAAACTCAAGTTTTATGCGTTCGGTGTAACTAGTTCGCGGAAGATCGCCGATTTTGACAACGGGTAAATTCGTATCTACTTTGCTTATCAAGACCTGCTGCGTAATAACTTCACTGCCGTAAGTCAATTTAAAGGTATATACGCCGTTGGCGGTTGCAGTGAAAGAACTCCCCGACACCGTTGCGGTCGTTCCGTCAGGTTTAGTAACCTTCACCGTTGCACTGCTCGGCGAGCGCGCCAAGGTTATAGTTTGCTCTTTTGCCCAAGACGAATTATCTGCGGTCGCCGTCAGCGACACGGTTACGGGGGTTGACGAAATCTTTACCCATTTATACGTCGTCTTTCGTCGCCCGTCAATATTCGTAACTCGGGCGTGCAGATAATAAGTACCTGCGGTACTGCGCGTCGTTCTGACGGAAACGCTATCCGTTTCGTTTGCCGTAACCCAACCGCTCGTCGGAACGGCGGAAGAAGTGCTCCAAGCGTATTCTATTTTAACGGCGTTAGTTGCGGTAATTTTACCCGTAATCAAATTGCCATTTTTAGTGAGCGAACCTATGCTGACGGTGGGTGCGGCGTTACTACCTACAGTAACCGTGGTACTCCCCTTGGCAGCGGACTCACTAGAATTGCCGCTCATATCCTTAATTTGTTCCAGACAATTCAACGCCGTTACCGAAATCGTGGCGGACGCATTTGCAGGAACTTTACCCGTAAAGTAAAGAACGTTGGTATCTGCGCCGCCTGCATAGGAAAACGAACCCCAGTTAGTGGTAATTTTCGACGCGGTGGTCAAACTACTGTTTTCTTTATCTACTATTTCGTCAAATACGAGCGCAATAGTAACTTTATCGCC
>CAVLAV010000298.1:0-2983 GCA_963660735.1 bacterium | reverse complement strand
GTATTGAGTGCCTCGAGAACGGTTTTTTTTTTTTTTATTTCGGACGCCATAGCCGCCGAATGCGTCATACCCGAACAACCGATAGTTTCGATAAGCGCCTCTTCTATAACGCCGTTTTTAACGTTGAGCGAAAGTTTGCACGCGCCTTGTTGCGGAGCGCACCAACCCACGCCGTGAGTAAAGCCGCTGATGTCGGTAATTTGCTTTGCCTCTATCCACTTTCCTTCTTCGGGAATTGGGGCAGGACCGTGTTTAGGACCTTTGGCAATGCAAACCATATTCTTGACTTCGTTTGAATATTGCATAAGAATGCCTCCAAATTGATTTTCGGGTACATTATACCACATTATATAAGTTTTTTCAATCATTATTTTAAAGTTTTTGATTGCTTTTAAATAAAAATAATGGTAAAATATATACGAAGCCTGTGGGAAAGCCATCGGGCGGACGATTTAAGGAGTTTTAATTTCGATGAAAAACGCAATGGATATACTCGCGGAACGCGGATTTATCAAGCAAACGGTGTACGGCGACGACCTGCATAAACTTATGGACGAAAAAAGCCTTACTTTTTACGTGGGATTCGATCCTACCGCGGACAGTTTGCACATAGGGCATTATATTCCCATAATGGCTATGGCGTGGATGCAGCGTTGCGGGCATAGACCGATAGCCTTGTTCGGCGGCGGTACGGGTATGATAGGCGACCCCTCGGGCAGGAGCGATATGCGCCAGATGATGACCCGCGAAACCATAGACCATAATATAGAGTGCTTTAAAAAGCAGATGTCGAGATTTATAGATTTCGACGGCGAAAACGGCGCGATAATCGCCAACAACGCCGACTGGCTTTTGGACCTTAACTACGTAGACTTTCTGCGCGATATAGGCGTGTATTTTTCGGTAAACGAAATGCTTACCGCAAAGTGCTTTAAACAGCGTATGGAAAAGGGACTTACCTTTTTCGAGTTCAACTATATGCTTATGCAGGGCTACGACTTTTTGTATCTTAACCGCAAGTACGGTTGCCAACTCGAAGTGGGCGGCGACGATCAGTGGTCTAATATGCTTGCGGGCGTGGATCTTATACGTCGAAAGGAGAGTAAACCCGCTTATTGCCTTACTTGTACGCTGCTTTTGAACAGCGAAGGCAAGAAAATGGGCAAGACCCAAAAGGGCGCGTTGTGGCTTGACGAAAATAAATGTTCGGTATACGATTTCTATCAATATTTCCGTAACGTGGAGGACGCGAAAGTCGCAGAGTGTATGCGCCTTCTGACCTTTATGGATATGGATGAAATAGCCGAACTTACCAAATATAACGACGAAAGAATGAACGCGGCAAAGGAACGCCTTGCCTACGAAGTAACAAAACTCGTACACGGCGAAGAAAAAGCCAAACTTGCCGAAAAACAGGCGAAAGCGGCTTTCGGCGGCAACGCGGAAGATATGCCCACCGTAGAAGTTGCGGGCGTGGACTTTATTCCCGCCATAATGGTAGCCGCGGGAATGGCTAAATCCAACGGCGAGGCTCGCAGACTTATAGAGGGCGGCGGCGTGAGTATAAACGACGATAAGTTATCCGCTAGCGACCTCGTTTTATCCGACGATATCAAAGCCAAGGGCAGTTTCGTATTGCATAAAGGCAAAAAATCGCACGTAAATATAATTTTGAAATAATTTTAAAGGAGATATAATAATATGAGTACAATTCTCGTTACGGGCGGTGCAGGCTATATCGGCAGCCACACCACTATCGAACTTATCAACGCGGGTTACGACGTGGTCGTCGTGGATAATTTTTATAACAGTAAACCCGAAGCGGTAAGAAGAGTAGAACAAATCGTAGGCAAAAAGATTAAGTTTTACGAATGCGACGTATGCGATAAAGACGCTATGCGCAAGGTTTTTGCCGAAAACAAGATAGACGCGGTTATAAACTTTGCGGGATATAAAGCGGTAGGCGAGTCGGTTGCAAAACCCATAGAATATTACGAAAACAACATTTGCGGAATGCTCGCGCTTATAGACGTTATGCGCGAATATAACTGCAAGAACCTCGTATTCTCGTCGTCGGCTACGGTTTACGGCAATCCGCACACAGTGCCTATCACCGAGGATTTCCCCCTTTCCACCACCAACCCCTACGGCAGTACCAAACTGTTTATAGAGTATATTCTTAAAGACCTCGCAAAGGCGGATAAGGACTTTAACATAGCCATACTGCGCTATTTCAATCCTATCGGCGCACATCCCTCGGGACTTATCGGCGAAGACCCCAACGGTATACCCAACAATCTTTGCCCGTATATAACCAAGGTTGCGGTAGGTAAACTTAAAGAGGTACACGTTTTCGGTAACGACTATCCGACTCCCGACGGAACGGGCGTAAGAGATTATATCCACGTAGTGGACCTTGCGCGCGGACACGTGCTTGCGGTTAAAAAGTTACTGCAAAAATCGGGCTTGTTCATAGTCAACCTCGGTACGGGTAAAGGTTACAGCGTGCTTGAAATGATTAAGTCGTTCTCCAAGGCGCTCGGCAAGGAAATTCCTTACGTAATAGATCCTCGTCGTCCCGGCGATATTCCCGAATGTTACGCCGACCCCACGCTCGCATACAATCTCATAGGTTTCAAAGCCGAAAAGACTTTGGACGATATGTGCCGCGACGCGCTCAACTGGCAGTTCAAAAATCCCGACGGCTATCCCGACGAGAAGTAAAAATAAAATTAAAAATAATGCGGCGGCGCAAGTTGTTTTTTTCGACTTGCGCCGCCGTCCGTTTGCTTACTCGGCATTGACGCAATGACAAATAAAAAAGTGTGTCATCGCGAGCGATAGCGTGGCGATCCCCTCGAAGAACTGACAAGTCATATACTTTTTACTCGGGTCGTGGGATATTTCGCTTGCGCTCAATATGACGTATTTTTTATCCCCTATCGTCGGCGTTGCCGACACTTCCCCTCGGCGGGGGACGCCC
>CAVLAV010000297.1:0-2983 GCA_963660735.1 bacterium | reverse complement strand
GCTACGACGCGCTTTTTACCAAAACCGAACTTGACTTTTTAAAACTCGGACTTACTAATCAACTGATATTGCTTATGTACAAATACTCGGCGTATTACGTGCGCTCGGACGAAAACGTCAACCACGCGACTACGCACGTAGTATCGTATATAAACCAACATTTAACGGAGAAAATCACGGTACAGTCGATAGCCGACAATTTTAAGTTCAGCGAGCGGTATATAGCGCGCATTTTCAAAAAGGATATGGGCAAAACCATACACGAGTATATAAGCGACCGCAGACTTACGCTTGCCAGGACTTTGATTTTCGGCGGCGAAAAGCCTACGCAGGCTATGTTTAAAAGCGGCTTTACGGACTACCCGAATTTTTATCGCATTTTTACCAAGCGTTACGGCATATCGCCCCGCAAACTTTACGTAAAATATCGTAACGAGGCGATAAGTCGTATTCAGCCTAAACCGAGTAAACCCAAGCGGTAACTTTTTATCAGCCTTTTATGCCCGCGCCTATGGAAACGCCGTTTATCATTTGTTCCTTGAAAAACGCGAACAGTATAAATATGGGTAGCATCATAACGAGGCTCATAGCCATTTGTTCGTTAGGCTTACTGCCGACTACGCCCACCTTGCCCGTATATTTCTGAAAGAACGCGAGCGGCAATGTGTACAGTTCGTAAGTTCCTTGCGGAATATAGGTAAGCGGACCCATAAAGTCGTTCCACGAGCCTATCGCCGTACCGACGGCGGTGAATATAAGCACGGGCGCGACGAGCGGCAAAATTATTTTAAACGCTATCTGAAAATAGTTTGCGCCGTCTATAACTGCTGCCTCGTCCATAGTGCGCGGAACGGATTTTATAAACTGCATTTCCATAAAAATGGTCATAAAACCGCCTCCGAAACAAGCAGGTACCCACAAGGGGTAAAGCGTACCCATCCAGTTGAAATTATAATACAGTATGCGAAGGGGTATCATAGTAACTATACCCGGTAACATAACCGTAACCATCGCGGCGGAAAACAAGTATTTTCTGCCGCGAAATTTTATTCTCGACAATGCGAACGCGCATACGAACGACGAAACGGTAACGCCTATCACCCTGAAAGCCATTATATAGAGCGAATTAAGCGTGGCTTTAAAAAAGTTTATGCCTACAACGTCGTCGTCTATTTTATTCACCTTAAACGCGTTTACGAAGTTTATAAACACCTTTGAAATATCGAACTTGCCGTTTTCACCCAAAAAAGTTTCGGCGGACGGCAAAAGTCTTAACGCTAAAATATCGTCTACCGACATAAACGCCTTGCTTAAAAGCACGAAGAAAGGAGTCATAAGATAAACGCCTATTATCGCGGCGGCAAGCCAGTATATCACCCTGCTTATAATCAGCGCGCTCCGCTTTTTTATAGCGGTTGCTTTTTCATTCTTCATCGCCATAATGCACCCACTTATTCGTTCTGAAAATTATTAAAGTCAACAAACCGACTATAAGGCACAGAACCCACGCCATAGCGCAAGCAAGACCGCTGCTGTCGCGTTGGAACATCGTGTCGTAAATACACATTACCACCGTTTGCAAAGCGTTGTCCGCGCCGCCGCGCGAGTCGCCCGTTAAAACGTAAGGTCCGTCGAATAGTTGCAACGCGCCTATCATACCCATAATCAGGTTATAGAATATATACGGCGTCGTAAGCGGAATAGTTATTTTTATAAACTGCGTGAATTTGCTTGCGCCGTCCAAAGACGCCGCCTCGTAATAAGTCCTGTCTACCGAGCGAATACCCGCCGACCAGATAATAGAGCCGCCGCCGATACCGAAAGTGCCGAGCCAGATATACGCCCAAAGCAAATTTTCGGGTGCGGTAAAGGAAATTCCGTTAAACCCGAGATTAGTTAAAATAACGTTGAACAGACCGTAATCCTCGTTGAGCATATCCGCCCATACCCTGCCCGAAACGACGGCGGGTATGAGCGCGGGTAAATAGTACAAAGTCAATAAAAACTTGTTGCCTTTTACGCGCGCGCATAAAAACGACGCGAGTAAGTAACCGAGCACCATTCCCAGCGGTACGGATATTGCGGTATACTTAAAGGTAACGAGCAACGAGTGGAAAAACTCGTCGTGCACGACCCCGCCGCTTTGGGTGAAAATATCTTTGAAGTTTTGCCACCCGACGAACTCCATAATTCTCATTCTTTTATCGTAAAAACTGTAAACGATAGAAGAAATGAGGGGATATAGAGTGAATATCAACAATCCGAGTACGAGCGGCGACACGAGCAGCCAACCCCAGACGTCGGTTATCAGTTGCCGTCTTGAAAATTTTTTAGCGTTCATATTTTCACTTCTTTATATACGCTTTGGTTGCGTCGTATAATTTTTTGACTATAACGGACGCGTCGGTCGTTTTACCGAGAGTGTTGGCTATTTCGTTTTTACTGTCGGTATAAACGGCGAACTCGTTTTTAATGTTGATACCGCGCGCGTAGGTCGCGGGGATAAGCGTGTTGCCCTTGAATATAAACGCGCTTTGATCTACGGTTTCGAGTCCCGAAACTTTAGTCCAGTCGCCGTCGGCGGTGAGTTGCGAGGAAATTATCGGCACGCAAGAACCCGTACCCGCGATAATCTTTTGTCCTTCTTCGCTCGCGGTGAACTTTATAAATTCCCACGCGAGGTCTTTATTCGCGCTGTTAGAGTTAAGCGCGTAACCGCTCGAACCGAACGACACAAAAGTTTCGGTGTTGGTAAGTCCCGTAATGGCGTCGGTAAACTTGGGCATCGGTGCGAAAGCGACCTCTAACTTGCCGTCGGCGGCTATACTCGAAACCGACGGACGAGTGCCTATCCACATAGCGTCGAAACCACTGTTAAATTGTCCCTGCCCCGCAGGCGAATATTTTTTGTTTACGAGTTCGTTCATAAACGCGAACGCCTTTACGGTCTGCGCGTAGGCGGGATGTTCGGGATTAAAGCCCG
>CAVLAV010000296.1:0-2991 GCA_963660735.1 bacterium | reverse complement strand
GCGTTATAGTTAAGGCTACTAACGAAATAATATCGGCTATGACGGGTAAGTTGGGCAGGATAGAAAGCGTAAACGTAAAATCCGCCGTAACCGCCACGGAAATTTAAAAGATTAAAAAAAGGAGTATTTCTTATGAAAAAATTTTTGGCAATTATTTTAGCGATAGTAACTTGTTTTGCTTTCGTTGCGTGCTCGTCGGTTGAAAAAACTCAAACGGCGTACAAAATAGGCGTAGTAGACGGCGCGCCGTCGCTTTCGGTAGTGAATATCGCAAACGGATTTGAATATGAAACCACCGATACTAAATACACGGCTAATATAGAAGTGTTGCAGTCCGGCGATACCGCGCCCGCGATCATAATTACGGGAATGAACAAGGCGGACGGTTTCGATATGGCAATCGCTCCGCTCAACGTGGCTTATAAACTGCATAGCAGTAACGCAAAATTTAAGTTGGCAAGCGTAAACGTGTTCGGCGTGTTATATATGATAGGTAAAACGACGATAAACGAGGATATGAACAACTTAAAGGGTAAAGTCGTTTGCCTTACGAGCGGCGGTGGTACGCCCGAAATTCTCTTTAAACACCTGCTTACCAAAAATCAAATCGAGTTTGATGAAAGCGATACCGTAAAAGACGAAAACAAAGTCTATATTAAATACGTCGGCGCGCAACAAATAATAGCGGGCTTAAAGCAAGGAACGGTAGAATACGGCGTGCTCGGCGAGCCTGCCGTAACCAAAGCGAACGCCGCAACGGGTTCGACAGTCGTTCTCGATTTGCAAAAAGAATGGAAAAAGTTTTACGGCGACGGTCAATTCGTTCAGGCGGGCCTTATAGTCAATTCTGAAAAAGTGAACGCCGATTTCGTAAATGCGCTCGTTGAAAAACTTAAACAAAACAAGCAATACTTATACGACAACGCCGACGGGATCGAAAACACTCTCGTTTCCGCATATCCCGAAACGGTAATGAAAGGCGTAAAATTTAACGCAAGCATTTTGGATAGGTGTAATATCGGTTGCGAAACGGCTACTTCGCAAAAAGCGGCGGTAAGCGCGTTTCTTACCGCGCACGGCTTAACCGCGCCCGACGACGATTTCTATTTTATTTAAAATGAAAACGGTAGAAAAAATCGTTTATCCGCTTATTTCGGCGGCAATAATGATTGCCGTATGCTATTTGATTTCTTATAGAGTAGGCAGCGACTTTATCGCGCCCGCTCCGCACGCGGTTGTAAAAGAATTTATACGAATAATAGGCGAAAAGGGCTTTTTCGGGCGTGTTTTTTCCACGCTTTTAAGGTCGCTTTACGGCTACGCGCTGTCTTTCGCGGTCGCGCTTGCCTTTGCCGTTGCGGCAAAGGCAAGCGCGGCGGTAGAAAAGATATTGTACCCCGTAACCGTCGTATCTCGCGCTATACCGACAATGTCCATAATACTTTTATGTCTTATGTGGCTGAAATCGGGCACTATACCGATAGTCGTTTCGTTTGCAATACTGTTTCCTATGCTTTATTCGGCTATTATAAGCGTGCTTAATTCGTCGGATAATAAAATAGCGCAGATGATGAAAGTGTATAAAGTACCTGCGGCTAAACGATTTTTCAAATACTATTTACCCGATACCACGGCGAGATTATATCCGCAGTTCGTAACGACTTTTTCATTTAATATTAAACTTACCATTTCGGGCGAGGCGATGGCGTACACGCTTAATTCGATAGGGCAAAGTATGAAATCGGCAAATATGAATCTCGAAACGGCAAATTTGCTTGCCTGGACTCTTACGGCGATATTATTGAGTTTTATCACGGAACTCGTTTTAAAAGCAATTCGCGCGGCGATCGTTAAGGTGAAATATGAGCGTAGAAATAAAAGGACTTATTAAAAAATACGATTCGACCGAAGTTTTCGGCGGTCTTAACCTTACCGTAAAGGAAAATAAAGTTACGGTTATAATGGGCGCGTCGGGGTCGGGTAAAACTACGCTTTTAAACTGCATTGCGGGTTTGACGACTTACGACGGCGAAATAGTCGGAGCAGACGGCGGCGCGGCTTTCGTCTTTCAGGAGGATAGGCTCGTACCGTTTATGAGCGTTTACGAAAATCTCGATTTTGCTTTGCAAAAAAGCGTAATCAAAGCCGAACGCAAAGAAAAAATACTCGCTATGATAAAAAGCGTAGGACTTGAAGATAAAATAAACTCTATTCCCGACGAGTTGTCCGGCGGACAAAAAAAGAGAGTTTCGCTTGCCCGTGCGTTTTTGTCCGACAGTAACTTGATTTTAATGGACGAACCGCTTAACTCGCTCGATTTGGGGTTAAAAATTAAAATGGCGCAACTTATAGAAAATCTGACCGAAAAATATAATAAAACGGTGGTTTTCGTTACGCACGATATAGACGAGGCTTTGACGATTGCCGACGAAATAGTCGTTATAGGTGGCTGCGGCACGATTTACTCGCACGAGTTTATTTTTCCCGCAAAAGGAAGGAACACTTTATCCGACGAGTACAACGCCGTAAAAAGCGAATTATTGAAGTTTTGGGATTCCATTCGCCATCACTAGTTATTTTTGCGGTGATAAACCGATTTATGCGGCGTTAAACGCCGCTCGTAGTACGGAAAGTACAACTTCGGGCGTTTGCCTTGCCTAAACGAGTCGCGATGCGGTCGGTTTCTCATCCGCAAAAATGCTTCGCACCGAAAAGGGCAAAAAACGCTTTTTCGGTAATTAGTGATGACGAATTGAATCCCAAAGGTATAAAATTTTAAAATCGGTCGAAAATAAATAACGCGACACCCCAAAGCAATCGCATACATAAAATGTAATAGGGGCTTTGCCGCAGACCCGACGAAAATAAAACGATTCGCGGGTAAAGGACCGATTATGATAAGACGAGGAGAATTGTATTATGCCGATCTTTCTCCCGTAGTCGGCAGCGAGCAGGGCGGCGTAAGACCCGTTCTCGTCGTTCAGAACGACG
>CAVLAV010000295.1:0-2999 GCA_963660735.1 bacterium | reverse complement strand
ACTGCTATTCGGCACTTAACGCTTGCGCGTTAAAACTTTCGTTTTTCGCATTTTTATTAAAAATGCAAGTGCCTTATGAATATCGTCGTTCGCAATCCCTTGCAAGCAAGTTTGCTCTCTTGACATTGACGCGATGACACGGAAATTCACCCTCCCGGGAGTTTGCTTCGTCGCTTCGCTTCCCTCGCAAAGACAGTTTATTGAGCAAGTCAATAGTTCGGTGGGATATTTCGCTACGCTCAATGTGACGTACCTTTTTTACTGTCATTGCGAGGCACGAAGTGCCGCGGCAATCCCTCGGAATAAAGCACGGAGTATATACCGCACACTTTTTCGATGGGATCGCCACGCTTACGCTCGCGATGACACGGAAATTCACCCTCCCGGGAGTTTGCTTCGTTGCTTCGCTTTCCTCGCAAAGACGGTATTATAAGCGCATAATCAGCCGTCGATTTTTTCTACGTTGTCGCCGCTCTCCCATAACCTTTCGAGATGATAAAATAAACGCGTTTCGTCGTTGAATACGTGCAAAATTACGTCGCCGAAATCAACTACCGCCCATCGACAATCGTCTAAACCTTCCTTACGCAATACTTCGCCGCCCGCTTTTTCTACCGCCTCCATAGCGTACTCGGTAAGCGAGCCGACCTGCGTGGTGGACTTTCCGCTTGCGATAATAAAATAATCGGCAAGCGAAGTTTTGTCTTTTACGTCTATTTTCAAAACGTCAAAAGCCTTTTTGGCAATAAGTTCGTCGCAAATAATTTTCGCTTTGGTTTCAGAATTCATAGTTATCTCCTAAATAATAATTTATTGCTTTTTTAGTTAAACCGTAAATCGGTTTACCTGAATTTTTTACAAAATTGTAAGACCGCACGAGCGCGAGTTTAAAACCCGTTTCAAAATCCTTATCCGCGGCGGCTCGCAAGTCTTCAACGCCGTCGTAGGTTCTACCTTTTTCGAGCATATCGGCGGTGAAAACGAGTTTTTCGAGATTGCTCATATCGGGTCTGCCGCTCGTGTGATAACGGATAGCGTTTAAAACTTCCTCGTCGGTTACGCCGAGAATTTTCTCGGCTATATACGCGCCCAGATATTGATGTTCCACGGGAGTGGGAACGCCCTCGGGCATAGTAAAATCGGGATAATCTTTCGCCGATTTATACTTGGCGCAATCGTGCAAAAGCGCGGCGGTTAAAACCTTGTTTTTATCAAGTCCGTAATAACCGCATTTTTTCAGCGCGTAAAGTACGACGCCTGCGGTATGCTTTATCCGTTCCGGTTTTAAATTTTCGCGGATAAATTTAAACTTTTCGTCGCCGAGGTATAAATTTTTATCGTCTATATATTCCGCGACTTTTTCGTCCACCTCGCCGCAAGTCGGCAAACCGAGCATTTTATAAATTTTATACTCCGTACTCGAAACCTCTTTGCCCGTATAGGAAAGCACGAACGGTTTAACCGAAAATTTGCCGTAAAAATCGGTTGCGGTCTTTTCGGCGGTTTCACCCTCGCCCGAACGAACGCACAACAGCGGAGTGCAAAGCCTTAAAATTTCTTCGGGATTTTTCCACGACGAAAAACTCGAAAGCATATCCGTTCCCATTAAAAACAAAATTTCGTAATCGGGATATTTGGCTTTAAGCGCGCCGAGCGTGATATAAGAATAACTCTTGCCCGCCGCTTTAACCTCGAAATCGTCAACGGTTACCGTTGGAATTTTGCCGAAAGCGCTTTTCGCCATTTCGAGCCTGCACTTTGGGGGCGCGCAATACAGCGTTTGCTTATGCGGAGGAATAAACGTGGGCATTACCACGGTTTTATCGGGCGAAAATTCCTCTACTGCTGCTTTTAGCATATTTTCGTGTTCTGCGTGGGGCGGGTCGAAAGTACCGCCGAAGAAAAGTAACCTCTTCATACTTACATTTTAACACTTTTTATAAAAAAATACAAGTTTATAGAATAAATTTTCGGTCGATAATAACTTATTATGGAAAGCAATAGAACTAAAATTAAATTTTCGTATATATCCGACCTTATATTCGTAGTGGCTTTATCCTACGTTTCGGCTTATGCGGTGGCGATATTTTACACCCGAAAAGTCGCGGCGGCGATACTTTCGGCGGCTTTAACCGCCGCGATCGGCGTTTGCGTGTATTTATTTTTGATTTCGGTTAAAAACTCGAAAAAAATCGCCGCCAAAACGAGCGACGAAACTATAAGCAGGTTACAAACGGCTATCGCCACGCTACCAAAAGAAAAACGCGAATATTTTGCGCTGAAAACTCTTAAAAAAACCGATAAAAAATACTCCGCACGCGGCAACGAGATTTTTATCGAAGATTATAAGTTAGTTTTTGCCGTCAAGTTTCCCGAAACAGATGCGGACGAGATTTTCAACGCTATATCCTTAAACGGCGAAAGAAAAATTATAATTTTCGCTTTGAATTACACGGAAACCGCGCGCGCTTTTGCAAAAAGCGCGCGCGGAATAAAGTTAGTCGATTTAGCCGCCGTCTACCCGCTTATATCTGACGACGAAGAATTACTTAATTACGGCTTTACGCTAAAACGCGAAAAACCCGATATATTAAAATCTCTTTTTATATTCGACCGCAAAAAAGCGCGCAAAACCGCACTTTACGGCTTAATTTTGCTTTTCACGAGCCGTTTTACAATATACCCGATTTGGTATATAATAAGCGGAGCGGCATTTTTAGTCTACTCTATTGTACAAGTGTTTTTCGCAAAGCGCCCGCTATAATCAAGGTAAAAGACTGAAAGTTTCCGCGTCGTCGATAGCGCAAGCGTGGCGATTACGCACTTCATTCTCATTGTCATTGCGTCAATGCAGAGCGAGCAAACTTGCTTGCAAGGATTTGTAAGCGACGGTATTCATAAAACGATAGGCGTTTTTCTTAAAAACGCTAAAAACCGCCAGGTTTTTGTAAGGCGTCAGCCTTTATCGTTGAATAGGGTAAAAGCGACCGCGGCAATCC
>CAVLAV010000294.1:0-3009 GCA_963660735.1 bacterium | reverse complement strand
TCTGCGCGTTTTTGATTTCTACCGTTCCGTCGTACTTAAAACATATCGTTGTTTTATAGCCCTTCATTACGATTTCCACGAGTCTTTCCGACTTATCTATGCGACAGACAAGTTTGTCGCAACCGTTTCTTACGTCTTCCATAGTTTCACCTATCCTTTTTTTGTTGTTCTTTCAGAATGTTTTCGAGAAATTTCTTTGCTATCGGCTCTAAAACAGCCTTCGGTATATTCGCATAATTCGGCATACCGTTGACTTTGACCGCATAATCCGTTTCCGCTTTCTTCGTCATTTTTTCGCTCCTTCCAACCCGAATGTTTTCAAAATCGCTTTCATCACTTCGGCGTCTTTGCCGTCAAGCCCCGGCAAAAGCCTTTCCAATAATTCCTGTTGCTCGCTTTTTAGGAAAACCTTGCCTAATCTGAAATTTTTGTCTACATAGATTCCGCCTCCATTGCCTTGGGCGGTGTAAATCGGATATTCTAAGGACAATATCATAATATCGTTGCGGATCGTTCTTTCCGTTACGCCGTACTGAAACGCAAGATTGTTAATTCTTTCAAATCTGCGCATACACAAATCCTCAAGGATCGCGTTTCTGCGTTCGCTTGCCGTCATATCCGATTTCACCTCCTTCGCTTTTCTTGGCGTTATTCTAAAACTCAAACCGGAAGGTTTTTTTCCTGTTTGAAAAACTTTTTTTGATTTTTTTAATTTTTCTTGAAACGAAAAAAGACCGCCGATAAACGACGGACTCTACAAATTATAGAAATCCTATCGTCTATCGGCGGCCTCTCATATACCTCTGGTTTAACCGTCCGAAAAGAATTGTTTATCCTATGGCTTTACATTGTCTCTGTTTCAGACCGACCATAAGCCTACGCAATTCCGTATTAAATTGTTTTACTTTTACATATCTTCATCCAACAGTTCTTGACTTGCGGGAGCGTATATATCCAATTGAACGTGCCGTCGACTCATTACTTTCGATACGCTTTTCGCTCCGCATCGCGTACATTGATACTTAACAACTCCGTTCTCGTCACGATAACCCGTAGTTATGCGAAAACAGTTGTTGCAAACCACTTTTACCGCTTTTGGTTTCAATTTAATGCTTCCCATAGCGTTCCATTGCTCCTTTCTCCCGTAATATAATGCCGTCTGAATTTGACAAACCTACGATACGGTCGGGAATTCCTATACCAAAGTAAGCCACGGCGTTATACCTCGGAACACAAAATTTTCGGGGCTGAATTTTGCGTTCGTTATTATATAAAAGCCGAAAAAGGGAAAAATCGGCTGTTATATCACGTCTTTGATTACCTTTACGGCTATACCGATTACGTCTATATGCTCGGCGTAAAAATCTTTCATATTATCGTTTTCGGGATGTAAGCGAAACCGCTTGTTCTTATCATCCCGATACACTCTTTTCAATGTTGCCATACTTTCGTCCGAACAATCGCTTTCCGTAAGCACTACCGCTATTTGTCCGTTTTCAAAAGTGTTTTGTTTGCGTATGAGAACTAAATCTCCGTCTTTTATATCGGCATTTACCATCGATTCGCCGCTTGCCACCAACAAAAAATATTCGCCTTTACCGAAATAATCCATATTGAGCGGCAAATACCCTTGAATATCTTCTACCGCAAGTTTTGGCTTTCCGCATGCGACCATTCCGAGAATCGGAGCATACCCCATTTCCCAGTTATTTACCGAAGAAGTTATTCGTCCGCGCCCTGCCGTATCTATAAGACCTTCGTCTTTCAATCGTTCCAAAAATTTATATGCAGTCGATACGGCGCAACCTGCGTTTTTGGCTATTTCGTTTATCGTCGGGCTTACCCGATTGTTTTTTATGTATTCGTTGATATACTCATATAGCTTTATCTTTGTATCTTCATTCTTCTTTCTCATAGGCGTTTCTCCAAAGGGCGAAATTATTTTCGTGTTTGAATTATAGCATAAAGGCAAATCGATTACAACAACAATATGTCCCGATTAAGCGACACATTGAAAATTTTTATATACGAAAAAAGCGGCTCACGAATGAACCGCTTTCAATATCAATAATTGTCCGTTATTTCTTTTACGAATGAGTCAAACCTTTCCTTTACGTTATTCGGCTCGATTATTTTTACCTTACCCAAAGTGCCTACAACCCATAAGAAAAATGTTTTGCTTACCTGAACCGAAAGCGTGGTTTCCAATGCGCCGCCATACTTCCTTTGTATCTCTATATCCGTACCGAATTTATCGTATATATCACTCAGAAGTTCTTTATCGAATTGTATGGTAACTTCTTCGAGTTCACCGCCGAACATAGAGAAGATTTGCTTTCTATACGTTTCCGAATCGAAATTACCGAACTCTTCTTTTTCAAGTATCGGCTCGGCTTCCACCGTAACGTCTTCCATTTTATCTATTCTGTAACGAGAAGTTCCGTCGTGCCTGTCGTCGTAACAAAGCAGATAGTAATTATCCTTGCTCCATATCAATGACAGCGGGTTGAAAACGTAACGCTTTTTATCCCTATGATAGACCTTCTTTTTATTTTCGTCCAGATGGTAATACAAGAACGACACTTTTTTCTTTTGCTTTATTGCCGTTTCTATGGCGTCGATATTGTAAATAATACTCGAATTGCCGTGCTTTTTTGAATCCAAGAAAATGATATTGTCCGTGTTATCGGCGTTTTTGTATATCCCTATGGTGGAATATAACTTATTTATAATCGTTTCTTTTCTTGTTTCCGTGAGCTTTGACGCTTTTATTACGTCGGTCAGCATTGTAATTTCCGCCGTGTCGAAAAGTTGATGAACGGCATAATAATACCGAGACTTCTTCACATACGAACAGATTTCATAACCGTATTTATTAAGCAAATCTATATCCGACGGCAGAACTTTTCTCGAAACGGAAATACCGCGTTTCTTTAATTCCTCAATGATTTCATTAGTCGAAAGAGCGTGCGTTTCGTCTGTAGTCTTTAACAGTATATCGTATAAGAC
>CAVLAV010000293.1:0-3012 GCA_963660735.1 bacterium | reverse complement strand
TTTCTTTATAAACTTCGGTTTTAGTTTTGGAAAACTTATCGCCGTAAGGAACGTCCGAGTAACTTTTTACCCATGTTTCGGCAAGTTTGCCGCACGGGTTTTTCTCTCCGAACAATAATTTTCTCGTAGCCTCGCCGCCTCGCTGACCGGGAAGATACATATTGAGTATCGCCGCCGATTTATCCGCAAACGGGAGTTCTACGGGAGAGCCGCCGTATAAAACTACGATGATTTTCTTACCCGCCTTAATAAGCGCGTCTATAAGCGCAAGTTGATTTTCCGGAAGCCGCATATTCTCGCGGTCGCAGCCTTCGCTTTCGACGTAATCGGTAAGCCCTGTAAACGCAAGTACGGTATCATATTTTTCTGCGGTTTTTACCGCCTCGTCAATCAACGTTTTGTCCGTCGCTACCTGATTTTCCTTATAGCCTTTATGGTACTCGTATTTCACGCTCGCTTTATCGAAAGCGTTTTTCGGAGTTGTCAGAAATGTGGGATTTATCATCGAACTTCCCGAGCCCTGATAACGCATTTTTTCAAACAATTCGCCGACTACAAAATATGTTTTTTCGGCGGAAAGCGGCAACGTTCCGTCGTTTTTCATTAAAACGGCGCAATCCTCCGCAATTTCTTCGGCTAAAAGGTCGTGCGCGGCGAAATCGGCTTGTTCGGTTTTTCGCCCCGCGTGTTTATATACGAGTTTCAACACGTTTTCTACCGCTTTATCGAGAGTTTCTTCGGTAAGTTCTCCCGATTTTATCCCGTCAATAATCCATTTGCGGCAGATTGCCGTATCGCCCGGCATTTCGAGATCGAGTCCCGCTTTCAGCATCTCGATCCGGTCGTGAGTCGCGCCCCAGTCGGTCATTACAAGTCCCGAAAAGCCCCATTCTTTTCTCAGAACGTCGGTTAAAAGCCACTTATTCTGACAGCAGTACGTGCCGTTAATCTTGTTATAGGCGCACATTACCGTTTCTGGTTTTGCGGTTTTTACGGCTATTTCAAACGCCTTTAAGTAGATTTCTCTCATTGCACGTTCGTCGCAAACGCTGTCGCCCATAAACCGATAATTTTCTGCGTTGTTCAAAGCAAAGTGTTTAAGAGACACTCCGACTCCCCGGCTTTGTATTCCGTTTATTTCCGCAGCGCCCATTTTTCCGGCAAGCAACGGATCTTCCGAAAAATACTCGAAGTTTCTGCCGGCAAGCGGATTCCTTTTGATATTTACCCCGGGGCCTAAAACGATGTTTATACCGTAGTGGCGCGCTTCTTCGCCTATTGCTTCGCCCATTTTATAAAGGTTATCTTCGTTCCAGCCGCAAGCGGTAAGAGCCGCCGTCGGAAAAGCCGTTGCGGGCTCGCTGCCGGAGACTCCGTTATCGCCGCCCTGTTGCTGAACCCTTAGTCCATGTGGACCGTCTGACATACGAATTTGCGGTACATCGAGCCTCGGTACGGGATTCGTAAACATAAAATCCGTACCCGCTACCAAAGCCGCTTTTTCTTCCGTTGTTAATTCCCGCAAAAGGTTAAAAATATCGTCCATCGTGATACTCCTTTTCATCTTGCAGAAAAATTATAACATATTATTTATTCTTTTGCTTGCATAATTGTTTGTTTTCGCGTATAATTGTATTGACTTTTATTCTGGAGGTGCTTATGAAAACGGAAGATATAAAGTATCTTTGCACTACGATAGGTAATCTTGCGGGAATTCCGATAAGAATTTATAAGAGTAAAAAACAGATTTTTTATCATTCCGTAGTCAACTTGCCCAAAGATCCGATTATTCCGTATGAGGATAAGATATTGAAAATTCCCGTTCATATCGGCTATTTTATCACGCCGCGGTTCCATTATTACGGTATCGTAAATTCGGGAACGTACAAAATAGTTTTAGGACCGTCGCGGCAATGGACCGCAAATAAAACCGATCTGACCGAACTTGCTTTTGAATGCGACGTACCTCAGGATGAAACCGATAATTTTATCATCGCTATGGAAAGTCTCGTTGCAATGCCACTTAACAGCGTTCTGCAAACGTTGTGTTCTATGAATTTCGTTTTGAACGGCGAAAAATTATCGCTTGCGGACATTACTATTTACGACGAAGAACAATTCAGATTATCTGAAGAAATCACTGCAAAACAAACGGAAACACACTATGACGAAACAAACGATTTATCAAACGATACCGCGGTTCATAATACGCTTGCGCTCGAACAAACGATTATGAATTTCGTCCGTCGCGGAGATACTGCGGCATTAAAAGAATGGCTGAAAAACGCGCCAGCGGTTCGCCCCGGAATATTATCTTCCGATACGCTCAGGCAATTAAAAAATACTTTTATCGTTACCGCAACGCTCGTTTCGCGCGCGGCTATCCGCGGCGGAATGGACGTAAACGACGCGCTCTCTTTATCGGACGCGTATATTCAGAAATGCGAATTGCTTTCTTCTGTCGAATCTATCGTAAATTTACAGTATCACATGGTTGTTGATTATACCGGAAGAGTAGAAAAATTGCGTCTCGGAAAAACCCCTACAAAACTTTTAACCGACGTTGCAAATTACGTGCAGAAACACTTAACCGAACCCGTAGATATAGACGCGCTGGCAAAAGCAATGTTCGTTTCTAGAACGCACCTTGCGGTAAAATTCAAAAAAGAAACGGGAATGACGCTCAGCGAATTTGTATTGAAAGAAAAAATCGAAGAAGGAAAAAGGCTTTTGCGGTACACAGACAAGCCGATTTCGGCAATAGCCGCCTATCTCGGCTTCTCTTCGCAAGGGCATTTCGCAAATGTATTCAGAAAATACGTGGATTCTTCGCCCAACGAATACCGCTTAAAACACAACAAATAAATCCGATATTGCACATTAAAAGGTCGTTCCGAACAGGTTTTATCGGACGACTTTTTTATACGTTTGTTTAACAATATTTTACATACAAACTTACATTGATTATCTGACCGCTTTGGACTTCGTTTTATTTTAATTTACCTTTTGCAA
>CAVLAV010000292.1:0-3027 GCA_963660735.1 bacterium | reverse complement strand
CTTATAAAGCCGAGAACGCCGCGACACAACGGAAAGATTGAACGTTCGCATAGGTCTGATAACGAACGGTTTTATAAATATCTGCGGTTTTACAGTTACGAAGACCTGAAAACGCAAATGAAAGCGTATCTGAAACGCTCGAACAATATTCCGATAAGTACGTTATGCAGTTTGGATAAAACGAAGAAGTGGCTCACGCCGAACGAAAAGCGAAAGGAACTGCTTTTATCCGACTGGGGCGTAATAGAATAAATATTTTTGCGTTACATAATTTAAGCCGACTTTTTCAGTCGGCTATTTTGGCGTTCGCGGATATTAAATTTTCGGGCAGTTTTATTTATGCAGGTCGTTTTTTTACGGTTTTTATAGTCGCAAAACAAACTTTTTCCACATTTTCTAAAATTTTTTTGAAAAACTATTAAAATCTCATTGACAAATTTACAGTGGCAAAAGCACGATTTTTTGCCGTGGTGCGGGTATTTTTCTTCCTGCGCCATTTTATCCGATTGCAGTATCTCCCGCCCGTATAAAGCGACTAAATCTTCCATTTAAAGATACTTTTTAAGGTCGTCTACCCTGTCGAGTTTTTCCCACGGAAATTCGGGTCTGCCGAAATGCCCGTAAGCCGCGGTCGCCTCGTATATGGGACGGCGCAAGTCCAAAGTTTTTATTATGGAATACGGGCGCATATCGAATTCCTTGGAAATAATATCGGCGATTTTTTCGTCCGACAATTTGCCCGTGCCTTTGGTGTTTACGAACAATGAAACGGGGCGCGCAACGCCTATTGCGTAAGCGACTTCCAAGGTACATTCGTCGGCAAGACCCGCCGCGACTACGTTTTTACAAATATATCTCGCAAAATACGCCGCACTCCTGTCCACCTTGGTGGGGTCTTTGCCCGAAAACGCGCCGCCGCCGTGCGGACAACTGCCGCCGTAGGTATCTACGATAATCTTTCTGCCCGTAAGTCCGCTGTCGCCGTGCGGTCCGCCTATCTCGAACCTGCCCGTGGGGTTTATATAAATTTTAGTGTTTTCGTCTATAAGTTCGGCAGGCAAAACCGCGCGTATAACGCGTTTTTCTATATCTTTGCGGAGTTGCTCGGTAGAAACTTTTTCGCTATGCTGCGTAGATACGACTACCGCCTCCAACCTCTTTACTTTGCCGTTTTCGTACTCGACCGTAACCTGACTTTTTCCGTCGGGGCGGAGATAGTCGAGTTCGCCCGACTTTCTTACCTCGGTAAGTTTACGCGTAAGTTTATGCGCAAGCGTAATGGCGAGCGGCATATATTCCTCGGTTTCGTTGGTGGCGTAACCGAACATCATACCTTGATCGCCCGCGCCGAAAGTATCGGCGACGTCGCCCGTTTCGCGATGTTCCACGGAGTTATCCACGCCGAGCGCAATGTCCGCGCTCTGCTCATGTATGGCGGTAAGCACGGCGCAGGTGTCGCAGTCGAAACCGTATTTAGCCCTGTCGTAACCTATTCTGCGGATAGTGTTCCTCGCAACGCTTTGAATATCCACGTAACAATCGGTGGATATTTCGCCCATAACGAGTACGAGACCCGTCGTGGCGGAAGTTTCGCAAGCAACCCTCGCGTAAGGGTCTTTTGCCAAAATCGCGTCGAGTACCGCGTCCGATATCTGGTCGCAGATTTTATCGGGATGCCCTTCGGTTACGCTTTCGCTGGTGAAAAATTTGTTCATTTAAAAATTCCTTCCGCGCCGAAAAGATTTGTGGTCGTTCGACGCTTGACAATATTATACACCCTTTATTTTTATTTGTCAATTACGATGATATGTGGTACAATAGAATTATGGATAATAAATGCGAGTTATGCCCCGTAAAATGCGGCGCAAACAGAAACTCCGCGGCGGGTTACTGCGGCGAAAAAGCCGCTATGAGAATAGCGAAATATTATTTACATAAATACGAAGAACCCGTTATCTGCGGCGGAAAGGGATCGGGAACGGTTTTCTTCTGCGGGTGTTCGCTTAAATGCGTGTTTTGTCAGAATTACGCGCTCTCGCGCTCGCAGACGGGCAAGGAAATAACGCCGCAGGAACTCGCGGATATTTTTAAGCAGTTAGAGGATATGGGCGCGTGCAATATAAACCTCGTAACGCCCACGCATTTTACTACCGAAATCGTTAAGGCGTTTGAAATTTACACTCCGAAAGTGCCGATAGTGTACAACACTCACTCCTACGAAAATACCGAAACTTTAAAACTTATAGACCCGTTCGTAAACGTTTACCTGCCCGACCTGAAATTTTTCGCGCCCGAACGAGCGAAAAGGTATACGGGCAAAAGCGATTATTTTGAAGTGGCAAGCCGAGCGATAGAATTTATGATGAATTCTAAAAAAACGGTTTTCGACAAAAACGGGCAAATGACTTCGGGCGTTATAGTGCGACACCTTATTTTGCCGCTTGGAGTATCGGACAGCGAAAAAATAGTGGAATGGTTTGCAAAAAACAAGAAAAACGGCGCATATTTGTCGCTTATGGCGCAATATACCCCGTTTGGCAGCGTGGAGAACTTTCCCGAACTGAAAAGAAAAATAACCGCTCGCGAATACGAGCGGGTTTATGAAAAAATGCTATCCCTCGGGATAAGCGAATATTTCGTGCAGGAAGAAGACTCCGCAAGCGAAAGTTTTATTCCCTCTTGGGATTTTTAATTTGCTCGGTAGTTTTTATCCCCTATCGGCACTTCGTGCCTCGCAATGACAACGAGAAAAAGGATTGCCGCGGTCGCTATGCTCCCTCGCAATGACAGTTGAATTTCCGTGTCATCGCGAGCGCAAGCGTGGCGATCCCCCTGAAAAAGTACGCGGCATTACGCCGTACATTACTCCAAGGGATTGCCGCGGTCGCTTTGCTCCCTCGCAATGACAGTTGAATTTCCGTGTCATCGCGAGCGCAAGCGTGGCGATCCCCCTGAAAAAGTACGCGGCATTACGCCGTACATTACTCCAAGGGATTGCCGCGGTCGCTTTGCTCCCTCGCAATGACA
>CAVLAV010000291.1:0-3032 GCA_963660735.1 bacterium | reverse complement strand
TCAGCGTGGCGATCCCCCTGAAAAAGTATGCAGTATATACTCCGCACTTTACTCCAAGAGATTGCCGCGGTCGCTTTGCTCCTTATTCAACGATAAAGGCTAACGCCTTATAAAACCTGACGGTTTTTAGCGTTTTTATTAAAGGGGATAAAAACCGCAAATAAATCTTTTTAAAACAATTTTGCCGTCTTTTTATTTTTCGCAAGTGCGCGGACGATAAAATACGCTATCGTTGCCGCAACAATTCCGACGACAAATCCGCCGAGAATATCCGACGCGTAATGCACCGCAAAATATACGCGCGTATACCCCATTACCACGGGTATTAACAAAAACGCCCACGAATATTTTTTACTCTTAATTAAAAACAACGCAAACGAGAAAGCCGTCGCCGCCGTGGTATGCCCCGACGGGAACGAATAACCGCTCTCTTTTAAGCCGCCCGCCGCCTTCCAAAAATAATAAAATTGTGAGGAAGTATCGGCAAAGGGGCGTTCCCTCGCGATAACCCGCTTTAAAATTACGTTGGTAAATAACGCGCCGAAAATAAGCGCGATAAGCGCGGCAACACCGAGTTTTCTCGTCGGCTTAAAAATACTCAATATAATAGCCGCGATTATAAAGATAAGTCCCGAATTACCGCTTAAAGTAATCGCCTTAAACACGGGCGTTAAAACCGTGCCGCAAGCCGACCGTAACCCGTCCGCGCCTTTGGCTATAAACAAATCGAAAGGTAAAACAAAATCAAACATAACTACTCAAACCTATACCCCGCCCCTCGCACCGTAAGTATATGCTCGGGATTTTCGGGATTATTCTCCAACTTTTCGCGCAAGCGGTTTACGTGTACGGCAACCGTCGTATTGTCGCCGACGGCATCCATACCCCACACGCTCTCGTATAGTCTTTCACGGTCGAATACCACGCCTTTATTTTTCATAAAAAACGCCAACAACTCGAACTCTTTATTTTTCAGCAAGACTTCTTCGCCGTTTTTGTACACTCTGCGCGTCGGTAAATCAACGGTTATATCGCCTACGGTTATACTTTCGTTCGGCTTTTTGCCGCAAGATAAAAGCCGCTTGTAATTCTCGATATGCGCCTTTACCCTCGCCACCAAAACGGACGGCGAAAAAGGCTTTTCCACGTAATCGTCCGTGCCCGTTCCGTAGCCGCGAACTTTATCTATATCGCCCGTTTTTGCCGTTACCATTATTATGGGCGCGTTGGTTTTATCGCGAATTCGTTTGCAAATTTCAACGCCGTCCATACTCGGCAACATTATATCGAGAATTATGCAATCGAATTTTTCGTTAAGCGCGAGTTCAAGTCCTCGTTTTCCGTCGTAAGCAATCGTCGTTTCGTAGCCGCCGAGTGTGGCTAAATAATCGCGTTCGAGTCCGGCAATGTCCTCGTCGTCCTCTACTATAAGCACTCTTTCCATTTACTTTTTAAACGTGATTAAAACGCTTAATCCCCCTTTTTCGTTATTCCGTGCGCTTATTTCGCCGTCGGCTGCGGTAACTATCCGCTTTACCACGGCAAGACCTATCCCGTTGCTTTCCGCCGACTTCGTGCGCGACTTGTCCGCCCTGTAAAACGGCTCGAATATATGCGGCAAATCCGCGTCTGCAACGCCCGCGCCGTCGTCCGTAAATTCAAGAAAATACTTATTTTCGTCCTGCAAAACCGCAATATCAAGGTTTGCCTTTTCGCCCTTTTTATATTTTAACGAGTTGTCGGCGATATTTTCGAGTATTCGCGCAAAATTTTCCTTCGTACATTTAATTTGCGGGTTAGCCTGCGCCGTAAACGAAATTTCAAGTCCTTTTTCGGAATATATCGCTACTTCTTCCTTTAAAAATAATTGCGTTTCGGTCGCTACGGAAATGCTTTCGTCGCAAGCGGACAGTTCGTATTCCGTCCTCGTAAGCAATATCGTTTTCTGCACGAGCGAATTTATTTCGGCGCACTTTCTTTTAATCGTCTGCAAATATTTGGCTTTCTTTTCTTCCGTATCGGCAACGCCCTCGCATAAGCCGTCGGCATAACCCGATATTACCGTCAAAGGCGATTTTATATCGTGAGTAATGCCCGTGAGCATCAAATTTCTGCTGTTTTCTTCGTCTTTCAGCATTTCGGAAGACTTTTTCAGGCGCGCCGCCATAGCGTTAAATTCGGCTATCACGGGCGTAAACTCGTCGTTTTCGTCGTAAACGACGGTATAACCGAGGTTGCCGTTTGCTATTTCTTTCGCCGCCGCGGTCAGTTCGTCAAGCGGTTTTTCTATTTTTTTAAATACGAAACGCGACAAAAATCGGTCGGACAAAATCACGCTTAACGCCGCAAGCGTTAAAACCGCCGCCGCTATGATTTTTACCGCGACTTTCAACTGCTTATAGGAAACTTTTACCGTAGAACAGTATATATACGCGCGGTATTCATCCTCTCCGCGAATTATTTTTTTAGCGTACAACTGCCGCGCGCCGTCGGCAACGAAAATTTCCGTTTCCGCGTTATTAGTAAGCTCGTAAAGCGAATCGTCGGAAGGGGTAGCGTTGCCGTATTCGTAGAAATTTTCGCCGTTTTTCAGCACGGTAAGCCTTACGTTGTCGCTTTTCGTAAACGAGGAAAATTTACCGAGCGCACCGAGCGGGTCGTCGCCGTCAAGGCTCTCTTCCACGAATTTAACGACGAGTTCTTTACCGTTATAAAAATTTTCGTCGCTGAAACGCACTCCCGTACCGTTAAGCACCGCCAAAAACGCGAGCAAAGCCAAAACGCCCGCAATCACGCTGACGCATATAGGAATTATTATCATTAAAATATTAGAGATTTTAAGTCGCTTTTTTATATCGAGTTCCATATTCCGCCTCTATTGTATCAAAAATGTGCGCGCTTTGCAACGAATAACGCCCGCACGCCGAAAAAATTTACGATTTGCCGTGCTTACGCTCATAGCCACGAGTGGTTGCAGGCAAGTCTGTCGGTGCGTTTTTAGGTTAAGACAAGGCACGCGAGCGGGTTCATAC
>CAVLAV010000290.1:0-3044 GCA_963660735.1 bacterium | reverse complement strand
GCAGGAAAGCGACCGGTACTGCCGACACTACTTTCAGGTGGATTCTTTGGGCTATACTTATAATATATTGCGTAAGCCTTATAGTTTTACCCGTCTGGATGATACTTACGTCTTTAAAATCGGCAAGCGAATACAGTTATAATAAATTCGGTTTACCGCATGAAGTTTATTGGCGTAACTTTTCCGAAGTCGTAAAACGTATGAGCGTTTTCGACGACTGGGGAAACGAAATAAACGTATGGCAGGAAGCGTTATACAGCATTTTGTGGGCTGGCGGAAGTTCTGCATTCACAGTGTTTCTTACGACCTGTATGGCTTACGTTATAGCAAAATATAAATTCCCCGGCAGAGATTTTATTTATAACCTCGGTATCGTTATAATGATTGTTCCTATCATAGGTAACTTACCGTCGGCAATGGTTGTAAGAACGAAAATCATTCCTACCTACGACAATATGCTGCTCACTATCCTTACAGGGCCTTGTACCTGTTTTTCGGGGTTATATTTCATGCTGTTATACGGCGCGTTCAAAGAGTTGCCGTGGGACTATGCGGAGCAAGTGTTTGTAGACGGCGGGAATCATTATACGGCGTTTATAAAAATGTATTTGCCGATGATTTTACCTACGTCTATGGTAATGTTCGTATTGATTTTCCTCGGTGCATGGAACGATTATTCGACATTTATGATGTGGTTGCCGTCCACGCCGAACCTCGCATACGGTTTGTATATGCTTAAAGCGAACTCGAAAGTGTCGTTGTCTACACCTGCGCTCATGGCGGGCTTTACGCTAATCGTTATACCTACCGTTATAATCTACATTGCTTCGCAAAAACTTATATTATCCAAATTCACCGTCGGCGGTCTTAAAGGTTGACGATAAAGGAGGGAAGTCCGGAAATGAAATATAGAGAAAAAACCAAAAAAGTGTAACAAAAAATAAGCCATCTAAGGATAGCGCGAAAAAAATATAAGCGAGTACGACAGACAGGGACTGCGCGATAACATTTGATAACGAGTAATGTCGTTACAAAGATAAGTCCACGGGTTCTAAGACCCACTTGTTTGTGTTTGAATACGTCGCGCGACACACATAAAAATACAGTCAGCAAGAGACGCTGTGCCTACTCACCTCCACGTGTTCTGTAGTGTGTCTGCCGACTCACAACAACATTATACAAAAAATTACTGCAAAAGGCAAGGACTTTTTCCATATCTCTTTGTGCCTTTCGCAGAAAGGAATGGTCATAAAAATGAAAAACAAAGTGTTAAAAAGAATTCTCGTATCGATATGCGCGGTTTGCTTTCTTCTCGGTATGACCGTATTCGTAAAAAGCAGCGGTGTAAGTGCCGATAGCGGCGATATGTCTGCTCTCGAAGAAGTGTTCGATATGTTCAATTCTTCTATTGTCGATACGTCGGCGCAAATCCCCGGTACGGTTCATACCGATTATACTACGGGTATTAAATTCAAACTTAATTCTTCGGGGTCTTATATCGATTACGGCAGAATAATCGACCTTAATAAAGTAGAGGGAAATCTTATCGAAATCGTGCCGAACGTTGATGTGCAGTCTTTCGGGCTTAAATCGATAAGCGTAAGACTTACCGACGCATATGACTCGTCGAACAGTATTACCGTTTCGTGGGAAGTAAACCGCGACGGCCCGCGCCTTTTTTCGGAAGGAAATTCTGCGCAGGTAAAGAGTAATACAACGTTATGTGCTTCGTTCATTAAAGTAGGGTTTATGGATGCCGAAGGCGGATACGCCAATTACGCACCCGAACAAGGCACGGTTGTCGGATGGGCGCAAAACTTTTTGCCTGCATTTGATTTCCCGATAGAAGAGAAAAAACCGCAGCCGTTTCTTCCGCTCGCATTTTCATATGACGTTGCGACCAACGGCGTTTATTCCTGCCTGCAGGAAAACGATGCTGTTCCGGGCGAGCGCAATTATCTTATGCTCGACCTTGATAACGAAGACGACGATTATCCCGATTTTACAGGCTTTTCTACCGGTGAGGTATATCTTACCATAGAAAGTATGGGCTCGGTGGGTGAATTCGTCGTAACCAAAATCGGTAACGATAAAATGTCCGACCTTGTCGACGGCAATGTAGGCGGCGGCGGACTTATGTTCGGCGGATACGACTTCGAGAACATGGTAAACGGCGTAGTCGGATATCCTTATCCGATGCCTGTTTCAAAGAATAAATATCCCGTTACGGCAAAACTTGAAAAATTTGTCGGTGAAGACTGGACTGACGTTACTTCCGAACTTACCGAAAACGGAACGAAATTCACCCCGTCGGCGATAGGGAATTACCGTTTATCGTATACGGGAAAAACAAATTCGGGAACGGATGCAAGTGTAAGCGGAGAATTTACCGTAATTACTACACCTGTTGAAATAACCGAAAAAGAATCGGTTAGTTTATCGGCAGAAATAACAAAATCGTTTATAGTTCCGTCTTTAGCGTTTGAAGGCGGTATAGGTAAACTTTCGGTTGAATATACGTTGAGCGTTAACGGTACCGATACTCCCTCTTCTGTCGGCTCGGCACTTGCCGTAAACGAAAAGGGTATGGATATAATCCTTAAAGTGAAAGTAACAGACGCGGTGAGTTATTCAAAAGAATTCAAATATCCCGTAACGGTTAACGAAAACGTCAAGCAATTTGAACTTGTCGGCTATCATATCGTAACCGCCAACGCGGGCGATAAGCTGACCGTTCCCGATTTTATCGCGAACGATTGGTCAAAGTCGGGCAGCGATGTTTCGTGCAAGTCCGAGGTAAAAATCACGTCCGATTTTGCGGACGGGGAACTTTCGGTAGGCGACGAAATAACCGTAAATGCAAGCGGTACCGTTAACTATGTATGGGGCGAAAATACGATATCATATATCGTAGTATGCACCGATAAAAACGTTTCGCCCGATAATATTTCGGAATTTTTCTATGCCGACGGTATATTGAAAATCGAAACGACCTCTATCGGCACCGAATTTACCGTTTCAAAAGAGAACGTAACGGTTAATAT
>CAVLAV010000289.1:0-3047 GCA_963660735.1 bacterium | reverse complement strand
TTGATACACAGCGCGACGACAGTTTCGTCAAACAAATCGGCGCACTTTTTTATAATTTCTTCGTGTCCTTTGGTTACGGGGTCGAAAGTCCCCGCAAACACGCATTTTTTCATATTCAGTCCCCCAAAGTGTAAAAATCGAATTTTGCGACGCCGTACTTGCGGCTGTCGTGCAGTTTAAGTCCGACGGGAGGAGTTATACCCTCGCCCGAATGTTCGTAAATCAAAAGACCGCCGCTTTTTAAAAGTTTTTTCTTTGCAACTGTTTCAAGCGCGGCAAACGCGTTTTCCCTATACGGCGGGTCGAGGAAAATTATATCGTAAACGCCCGCCGTCTTATTTAAAAAGTCGTATGCGTCGGACTTTACCACCGATGCGGTTTCGCCTATCGCATTTAAATTATCTTTTTCTATTTTAACGCTCTCGGCAGAACTGTCCACGAGCGTTACGGGGTGTGCGCCGCGCGACAAAGCCTCTATACCTATCGCGCCCGTACCCGCAAACAAATCGAGAAAGGAAAGTCCGCTTATATTGCCTAAAATATTAAAAAGTGCCTCTTTCGCCCTGTCGGAAGTAGGTCTTACGGCGTTACCCGAAAATTCTTTTAACTTTTTCCCGCCGTGCTTGCCCGATATAATTCTCAACTTTATTCACCCGTTATATGCGCGTATTTGGAATATATGCAACCGCAATAATTTTGTCTGTACAGTCCGTATTCGTCGGCAAGTTTTACGCTGCGCAAAAAGCCGCCGCGTTTTTTAAAATCGCTCGGCAAAAACTCCACGCCGAAACTATCGCCCACGCGTTTGCCTATCTCGTTTATAAGCGCGGCGTTTTTGTGCGGCGATACGGTAAGCGTGGTACAAAAATAGCGATAATCGCCCTCTTTGGCGACTTTTGCCGTTTCGGTCAATCTTAACTCGAAACACTTTACGCACCTTTCGCCGCCCTCGGGGGCTTTTTCGTAGCCTTTTGCCGCGTCGAAAAATTCGCTCGCCTTATATCTGCCGCTTATAAACTTGATTTTTTCGCCGTAGACCTCGCTTAAATAACGCTTTTGCTCGTTAAGCCTTAAATTATACTCCTCGCTCTCGGTGATGTTAGGGTTAAAGTAGAAAACCGTTATATCGAAATTTTCAACTAACCTTTCTATAACCGCGGTCGAGCAAGGCGCGCAACAACTATGCAATAAAAGCGTAGGTTTCTCGCCGCCGAAAGTCTTTATTAAGTTTTGCATTTCAAGGTCGTAATTTACGGCGTTCATATCAATCTATTTTAATTTTTTTAAGTAATTTTTCGTTGCCCGCAACGATGCCTCCACCTATGGCGTTTACCATTTCGGGATCTTCAAAAACGTTGGCTTTTATAGCCATAGTATCGCGGAAATAGGAATCCAAACCCACAAGGCGGCTCGTTCCGCCCGCAAAGTACACGCCCGAACGCCTTATTTCAGCCGAAACTTCCGCGGGGAGTTTCGCCATTACCATACCTGCGATTTCAAAAATCTTATCGAAAAACGCCTGTACGGGCATACGCACGTCCTGCGCGCTTATTGAAACCGAACGGGGTTTGCCGCTTGCCAAATCGCGCCCGTTTACCACGGTGCGCGTTACGTCGCCGTCGATTAAACTCGCTATCTGCGTTTTTATGCGTTCGGCGGTGAGCATACCTATACGCAAGTTAAACAACTCCTCTACATGGTTAATTATCATCGCGTCGATATTTCTGCCGCCCATATTTACGTTTACGCCCGATATTACGCCGTCTAACGAAACCGCCGCAATATTCGTCGTTCCCCCACCTACGTCTATTATGAAACACGGATTGCTTTCCGACACGGGAATACCGAGTCCCAACGCCGTCAAAATGGGCGATTCTACGAAAGTTACGTTATATACGCCCGTCGCGGCAAGAACTTTCTCGTATTTTTTAATTTCGGAATTTTCAAGTCCGCACGGAACGGAAAGCACCACTTTGGGGCGCAAACTCAATTTTCTTAAAGTTATCTTGTTTAGGAAATTTTCAAGCGTAAGAGTAGCGTTTTTTATATCCGCAATCTGCCCTTCCGCGACGGGAAAAACTATGCGAGTGGTTTCGGCGGTTTTGCCTATCAACTTTTTCGCCTCCGTGCCGACCGCCTTTACGGTAGGTTTTTCGCTTGCAGTAAGCGCGATTACGGTAGGCTCGGACAACACCACGCCCGCGCCGAGTTGATATATAACGGTATTTACCGAGCCGAAATCTACGGCAATGGTATTGTTTCTCATTTTAAAAACTCCTTAATCGTATCGCTTAAAGCCTCTATCGGCAGACCTATAACGTTATCGCGATAGCCTTTACATTCTTTTACAAGGTCGAACCCGTCCTGTATGCCGTAAGCACCCGCTTTGCCCTTGTACAGTCCGCTTTTTAAATACGCGGAAATAACCTCGTCGGTCAAATCGTTAAAAGTAACTTCCGACTCGACTTCGCCCGTCTGGCGCATACCGTCGGTTATTAGCGCGTAACCCGTAATTACCGTATGAGTTTTACCCGAAAAAAGCCGCAACATACGCTCGGCGTCCGCCTCGGAAGTAGGCTTGCCGAATATCTCGCCGCCGAGCGCGACTACGGTATCAGCGCCGAGCACTACCGCGCCCGTGCCTTTTGCCGCCCTTAAATACACGTCCTCGCATTTTTCCACGGCGCATTTTACGGCGTACTTTGCGGGAGATAAACCCTTTTCGGGGCGACTTTCCTTATCGCTCGTAATAATTTCAAACTCGAAACCGCCGCTTGAAAGCAGTTCTTTTCTTCTCGGCGACGCGCTCGCCAAAATCAACCTCTTCATACCCGTATATCATACCATAAAAAGTAATTTTTGTAAAGTATATTTTAAAATACGGTATTTTAAAATATTAAAAAGCCGCTCATATGCCAGACAAGAATAATACGAGCCTTGCAAAAACGCCGCTATTTCTGTGCTTTTTTGCAAATTCTCGGATGGTGTACGGACAGTACTACCGTCCTCGCCTTTGCAACAAATCATCAAAAATATCGGCGTTTTTG
>CAVLAV010000288.1:0-3066 GCA_963660735.1 bacterium | reverse complement strand
CTCCCCCGTTTCATCGGGGGAGTCTACCCTTGGAGTAAAGTGCGGAGTATATGCCGCCCACTTTACTCACGGGGATCGCCACGCTTGCGCTCGCGATAACACGGAAATTCACCCTCCCGGGAGTTTGCCGCGCTACGCTCGCAAAGACAATAACAATGCGAAGTAAGAAGTAACTCTTATACGCCGCTGTAGGCGGAAAACCCACCGTCTACGGGAATAATCGTGCCCGTTACGAAACCGCTTGCGGTGTCGTCCGATAACCACAACAAACAACCGATAAGATCGCTTATCTCGCCGAACTTTTTCATAGGAGTGGCGTTAAGAATTTTCTCGGTACGGGCGGTCGGTTTGCCGTCGGCGGTAAACAACAACGCTCTGTTTTGATTAGTTACGAAAAACCCGGGGGCGATTGCGTTGCAACGGATATGGCAAGGTGCAAAATGCACCGCGAGCCACTCGGTAAAGTTGCTCACGCCCGCCTTTGCCGCAGAGTATGCGGGAATTTTGGTTAAAGGACGGTAAGCGTTCATACTCGAAATATTTATGATATTGCCGCCCGTTTTTACCATATCTTCGGCAAAGACCTGCGTTACCAAAAACGCGCTCGTTATATTCAGGTCAAACACGAATTTCAAACCGCTTTCTTCAAGAGCGAAAAAGTCCTTAATGCCCGCATCCATCGTTTCGGGAGTGGCGGTTTCGTTATCGCAGGTAGCGCGCGGATTATTTCCGCCCGCGCCGTTTATAAGAAAATTAACTTTACCAAACTTATCGTTAATCGCCTTTTTGGCGGCTTTTATATCTTCTTTATCCAAGCAATTGCACTTTATGGCGTAAGCGTTTTCGCCTATTTCGTCGGCAACTTTTTTAGCCGCGTCGTAATTTATATCGAGCAAAGCAACTTTTGCTCCGCACGCCGCGAGAGCCTTTGCAAACTCGCCGCAAATAATTCCGCCCGCGCCCGTTACGGCAACGGTTTTATCGGTCAAATCAACTTTAAAAGGTACTTTATACATAATTTTTCCTCACAATTATTTATTCAAATCTTTGGTAACCGCCTCGAACACGCCGCTTAAATAAGCCGCGCCGAGCGCGCGATCGTACAGTCCGTAACCGGGTTTGGCGTCCTCGCCCCAAATATTTCTGCCGTGGTCGGGACGAAGGTATCCGTCGAACCCGTTTTCCACGAGAGCCTTTACTATGGCGTAAATATCCACGTTGCCCTCGGCGGTTTGGTGTCCGTTCTCGTAAAAATCGGTTTCGTTTACGAACTTCAACTGCCTTAAATGCGCAAAGTAAATGCGGTCGGCGTATTTAGCCGCCATTTTGGGCAAATCGTTAAACCTGCCCGCGCCTAAACTGCCCGTGCAGAAAGTTATTCCGTTGTGCTTATCGGGCACGGCGGCAAAAAGTTTATCGTAGTCCGCCTCCTTGCCGACTATGCGGGGCAAGCCGAATATATCCCACGGCGGATCGTCGGGATGAATAGCCATATTCACGCCCGCCTCGTTACACGCGGGCATTATACCATTAAGAAAATACACGAGATTTTCAAACAATTTCTCGTGAGTAACGCCCTCGTATTCTTTAAGCAGGTCGTTAAGTTGCGCCGAGGTATAACTTTCGTCCCAACCGGGCAGGCGCAGATTATGCTTGTCTAATTTTTTGAAATCTTCCTCGCTGTACGACAGCGAAGTTGAACCGTCGGCGTGTTTATAGTACAAATTCGTTCTGAACCAGTCGAAAACGGGCATAAAGTTATAACAAATGCACTTTACGCCCACCTTGCCGCAGTTTAAAATATTCTGCGCGTAATTAGCGATGAGTTTGTCGCGCGTAGGTTTGCCGAGTTTAATATCCTCGTGAACGGGAACGGACTCTATAACTTCCATTTCGAGTCCCGCGGAATTTGCGAGATTTTTGAGTTTTTCGAGTGCGGAAACTTCCCACACTTCGCCTACGGGTACGTCGTAAACGGCGGTAACTACGCCCGTCATACCCTGAATTTGCTTGATATAGTTAAGAGGAATACAGTCCTTTTCGCCGTACCACCTGAAAGTGAGTTTCATACAAGTTAAATTCCTTTTACGCGGTTGACTTTTTTTGCCGCGTATACTATAATTATATAACAAAAGATGTTATTTGTAAATGGCAAATTATATCGTCAACCCGTGATTTTTTGTCAAATTTTATCATCAGGCAGGTGCGCCGTGAAATTAGATCTTATTTATATGCGACACAACAAAATGTTAAAAGTTTATCCCGTGGAAAAAAGCAAGATAAGCTTTTACGATCTGACTTTGGTAATGCAAGGCACTTTGACTTATTGCATAAACAGACGAAAAATAGTCGTGGAGAAAAACCAAGCGATATTACTGCCGCCGCAGACCGTGCGCCAACGGAGCGGCGGGGACAAAGCCGACTTTATAAGTTTCAACTTTTTTTGCGACGAAAGCGTGAATTTGCCGCTGCATATAAAAAACGCGTTTTCGCCCGAAATAGCGGCTTTCGTTTCTGCGTGCGAGGCGTTGGGCGGATTTTACGACCCTTTGCAAAAGCGAATAGCGGAAAACGCGGTGGAGGCGATTATACTTTGCATATTACGCAATACGGAAACGGTAAAATTAAGCGAACTCACCCGAAAAACGCTTGAATATTTGCACAACCATTACGACGAACGCCCCGATATGAGCGAAATTTGCAACGCGGTATCCTATTCCGTACCGCATTTATCGCGGGTTTTCAAAAAGGAAACGGGCAAGTCGGTTATGCAGTACGCGTTGGACCTGAAAATAGAAAAAGCCAAGGCGTTGCTTACGGAAAACGAATTATCGCTTACCGAAATAGCAACCCGCCTCGGCTATGAAGATTACAATTATTTTACTCATGCGTTTAAAAATCGAGTGGGCGTTTCGCCGCTCAACTACCAAAAAAATCTCAACGATTAAACGCAAGTGCGGCGCTCCGAATTTTTCGGAGCGCCGCACGCTTTATCGTCAGGTTTCTATATTCCAACCCTCGGCTCTTTCTCTTATCTCGGTAAAGCGTTTATACAGTCCGTCGCCC
>CAVLAV010000287.1:0-3074 GCA_963660735.1 bacterium | reverse complement strand
CGATAGACGAGGCGATAATTCTATGCGAAAAACTCGTGGAATACTGGTCGCTCGGCGTTCGGGAGTTGTCGGCGGCGGGTGAAAATAACGAAATAACGCGAGTTGCCGCCACCTTGTCCGTTTTATTTAAAAGCGGATTGAACGCTTTAAAATTCTATAAGTTGCGTGATGATCTCGGATATATGAATACTCTTTCTCCGCGTGCGACTTTGGATGAAATGGCGAATATCGTTAATGCCGAGATAAAAAATACGAACGACGCTTACAAAGCCTGCCTTGAAAATAATTCTTTCGGGTATCATTCGGAGGCAGAGGGTTTTAAGTTCTTTCCGGAAAAATTAAGGGCGAGGGCGGAAAAATTATCAACGCTATTATCGACCGAATTTGCCGAAGTGAGCCGTCGGATAGACGAGGGATTATATCCGCTCGACTACTATCTGGGCGAAGAGGACGGAATAGACAAATACGAGGCAGGAAAAACACTTGAAAGTGCCGAATGGCGTTCGTTGGACGACGGCTCGTCTAAATTCAGGGTGAGTGCGGGCGGAAAAGAAATTAAAATGGAATTTTATTCAGATAAGCAAGTCGATTTTTTGGTATGTAACGAATTTCATCTAATGTTTCCGCAGCCGACCTATATTTTCGGACGGGACGGCAAAGTTTATCTGTTCAGAGATGCAACGTCGCATCAATCTGTACTTGACGAAAAAATCGAAAAAGCGTTGTCTGTATGGAAAATAGAAAAACTCTCGTCCGAAGGCACTCATTTAATAGTGAGCGGCAATAAAAAAGACGTCGGATTCGTAAGATTGCCGTATAAGGCGATGATAAGGACTTCCGACGGGGCAAATTGGTGCAAAGATCCGATGCCCGTAAGAGTTTTAGGCAAGTGTACCACTTCGCCCGCCGATTTCGGTTGGATTATTCAGTGTAAATAATCATAATTTTTAGTCAAATATAAACATTGAAATCCATATATAATAAGTTTATAATTTATATGTAATAAGCCGTGATAACACGGTAAAAAAATAAGAGGTAAAAATGATATGAAAATCAAAAGGCTTTTAGCAGTAGGCTTATGTTGCGTTCTTGCAATACCGTTTTTAGGTTGCAAAGATAAAAACGGCACAAAAGTTGAAGAAAACACCGTTAACGTTATGATGGTAAGCGCGGGTTACGGCAAGGGCTTCGTAGAGGATGTCGCGGAAGCGTTTAACACCGTTTATAAAGAAAAAGGTTATAAAATAAACATTTTAGAGCCGAGATCCAACTTTCAGGGCACGGCTGCGTTAAACGAAATGCGTCTCGGCAACGAAACGGGTTACGACTTAATTATTACGGACGGTGTAAGCGTACAGCAGGCGACGGACGCGGAATTCGGCGTTTGCGTGGAGTCGTTAAACGACGTATACGACAGTACGCCTATCAACTTTGACGGAACGGAAGGCGATAAAAAAATATCGGAATTGTATAATAAAAATAACGACTGGCGTTATAAAATAGGCGATACTTATTGGAGTTTGCCGTATTCCGAATCTGCTCGCGGACTCGTGTGCAACACGAAAGTGCTTTCTTCCTACGGAATTACCGAGTTGCCGATTACGACCGACGAACTGTTTAACGATTTTAACTTAATTTATAACGGCGCGAACGGCAAAGCAGGTATGCGCCCGATAACTTGGGGCGGTTCTAACGCTTTCGGATACGCTTTGCCTCCGTTTTATACGCATATTGCTCAACTTATGGGTAAGGACGCATACGACGAGTTTTTCAAGATGAATTATCTCCTGAACGACGACGGAACGATAAAGTCCGACGGTTATAACTTCGTCGATAACGAGGCAATAAAGACCGCGATAGAACTTATAATGCAGGAATTCGACGTGGCGTATTCCGTTGCAGGCTCTGTAACGCAAAAACATACGAACGCGCACGCGCAAATAATTACCGGTAAAACCGCGTTTATGTTCAACGGCGAGTTCTTCTTTAACGAAGTGAAAACGTCTTTCCCGAAATATCTTAAAGACGTGAGATTTGCGGCAATGCCCGTGGCTACGCAGTTGGGCGTTAACCTTAAACTCGACGGAACGGGAACGAATCGCGATAAATGTGATAAAATATTGAGTTATATAGTTAAAGGCGTAGACGACGGCACGGCTTTAACCGACATTAAAACCGCCGCGGAAGCGCAATTCGGCGTTACTTTGACGAGCGAACAGGTTGAGAGAGTTGCCGAGGCAAGGCATACGGGGAATACTTCCACCGCACCTATGTACGTTATAAAGGATTCCAAAAATGCCGAACTTGCAAAACTGTTTTTAAGAATGATGATGTCGGAAGACGCTGCCAAAGCGTATGCCAAGTACGGTATGATTCACCCGCTTTTCTCTACTGCGGAAGTTGATAGCGAATATCAATTTATCAAAGACGCGTATAAGGTAGACTCGCTCGCGCAGTATTCTACCACTTCAACGCTTTATCCCAACAGCGTAAGGGCTAAAACGAATATGTTTATAATTCCGCCTTACAACGCTTTGTTCCCCGTAACGTTTAAAGACGAAATGGGCGCGGTAAACAATCCGTCGGAAAGGAATTATTCGCTTTTGGCAAGCACTACTTTCAATAAAATCAAACAAAACGTAAAAGACAACTGGTCAACGTTGGTTGCCAACGGGGGATATAAGGTTGGAAAATAAAGGTATTAAAAGACATAAATATACGTCCGAAGACAGAAACGCTTTCCTGTTTTGCTATATCATAATAGGTATACCGTTAATATTCTTTATCGTCTTTTGGTTATACGTCAACGTGGATTCCATATTGCTGGCGTTTAAAGACGTTGACGGAAAGTGGACTTTCGCTAACTTCGTAACCGTATTTAACGCGTTGAAAGACAAGGATATGTACGGTTGGAATTTAAGCCAAATTTTGCTGAGAACGGTTATATTGTGGTTTCTCGTAGACGTCGTTTGCGTAGTTCCCTCGATGTTTTCGTCTTACGTATTGTTCAGGAAGATTAAAGGTGCGTTCGTATTCCGCGTAATACTGATGATCCCAAACATACTTGCAGGTAT
>CAVLAV010000286.1:0-3105 GCA_963660735.1 bacterium | reverse complement strand
GTACGTTGTTTTGCAGAAGTATTTCTTTTGCGTCGGCGTCCCCCGCCTTTGCCTTGCGTAAGTATAAGACCGTTTCTTCTGCGTTAAGCATACAAACTACTCCTTAACTCAACCGTTTACGCCACGGTCAACAGTTTTTTCATATCGACGATCGTTCCCTTTAACGGCTCGGAAACGACTTTTACTTCGTCCATAAAAGTCTTTATAATCGTAAACCCCATACCCGAACGTTCGTCCTCGGGTTTACCCGTAAAGAACGGTTGAAGAGCCTCTTCGAGATTTTCTATTCCCACGCCCTTATCCGATACCACGATATGTATTTTGTCCTCGTCTATCTCGGCGGACATAGTAACCTCGCCTTTCTTTTCGGGGTAGCCGTGAACGATAGAATTTGTAACCGCTTCGCTTACCGCGGTTTTGATATCCGACAAAACGCTTATACTCGGGTTTAACGGCATCAAAAAAGAGGCTATTACGTTTCTTGCAAAACATTCGTTTTCCGATAAGGAATCGAATTTGACGACCATTTTATTTTTCATATTTAATCTCCGTCAGTTAATTTTGGGCATAACTTCGTACAGCCCCGAAATCTGCAAAATTTTATTTACCGCAAACGACGGTCTGCTTATATACGAGCGCGCGCCGATTCGTTTCAGTTTCTTATACCTGCCGAGCAATACGCCTATGCCCGTGCTGTCCATAAAAGAAACGTTTGCAAAGTCGAAAACCACGCTTTTGGAAAGCGCGTTTTCGTCGATAATTCTGTCAATTTCTCCCCTTGCCGAAGCCGCCGAATATTCGTCGAGTTCGCCGTAGGAATATATGTACAGAGTATCTTTATCCAAACGATATTTTATCTCCATATATTTACCTCACGAAAAAATAATAACATATTTAAGGCGGTAAAAAATTAAAGATTTAGTCGAATTATGCCTTTTTAAGTATAAAAAGCCCCGCTCGGCTTTTTTGCCGAGCGGGGCGAACGATTTTTATTGATTAAGTCAGCGATACGACGGGTTCTTTTATTTCGGGAATAGTCTTCATATCGAGCAACTCCAAAACGACTTGCGGTTCGACTTCCCCTACGTCGAGATAATGTATCTTCACGCGCAAATGCACCCAACCTTTGTTTACGGGGTGAATATCCCCCGTATAAGAACATAAATGACCTATAAGTTGTATGTCGTTGGCACAGCAAGTCATAGCGAGTCTGCCCGCCACAAAAGTGTTTTTCGGTAACTGTTTAGACAACATAGTCATACAGTTAAACTCCACTATCTTGTTGTCGTAACGCGCACGGGAATCGAAAGTGTCTATATAAAAAACGCCGAAATCTTCGTCTTTTATGGTCATTTCGTCGCCGAGTTTATAAGGTAAATCGTCGGCGAAACTAATTTGCTTGCCGTTTTTATCGAGCGGAATTATATACGCGTCCTTATTCATAAGTTTAAGATTGCGTTTATACCCAGCCATTTCGGAAGTTTCCTCGCACCTGTTCATAATGATTATTTCCGATGCGGTAACCATATCCGAAAACTTTTGGCGCATATTATTGAAATAGACTTTAAAAGTCGTTGCGTCTACGATAGTAAACGACTGCTCAACCATAAGATAAGGCGGGAATTTAATATTCGCCCAGTCCCACATAGCGTTCATTTCGACGAACAGACAATGCGGTTTGTTAGCCTTAATGAGTTCGTTGATTTTTTCCACCGTAAAGTCTTTTTCGCTTTCAAATTGATAAAAAACGGCGTTGTATTTAGCCAAAAACGCGGGATCGTATTCGACTTCGCCCTCTTCCGTAGCAAGAATTAAAACCCTGCCTACGTCGCCGAAATCGCCGTTTTTAAGCGATTCGTTGATAAAAGTCGTTTTACCGCTTTCGATTATTCCGCGAACCAACACCGCGGGAAAAGTTCGTGCCATAATTACACCTTAAAAAACAAACTTTCTATTTTGCTTTCGTCTATTTTACTGCCGATTACGCAAACCTTGCCCGTAATATCGGGTTCGCCGAGCCTTATCTCGTATTCGCCCGCAACGAGGTCGAAATAATACCATTTTTCATTGTCGGACGCCTTTACCACGCCTTTCGCCCTTAAAATAACGCCGAGTCCCGCATTTTCGTCCGCAAGAACTTTTAAGATACCTTCGAGTTCGGTTTTACCGAACGCCTTTGCGGTTTCCTTACCCCAACTCGTAAACACCTCGTCGGCGTGGTGATGACCGTGTTCGTGATGGTGATGACAATGGTCGTGTTCGTCCTCATCGTCATCGTCGTCGTGGTGGTGATGGCAATGGTCGTGTTCGTCCTCGTCGTGATCGTCGTCGTGGTGGTGATGACAATGCTTGTGTTCGTCCTCATCGTCATCATCGTCGTGGTGGTGATGACAATGCTCGTGTTCCTCTTCGTTTAATAAACTTGCAAGGAATTCGTCGTAACCCGATTTTTCAGTCTCCAAAGTATCGAGAACCTTATTCGGGTCGAGCGTACTTATCGGCGTAGTTATTATCGTCGCGTCGGGATTAAGTTCGCGGATTATTTCTATCGCACCTTCGATTTTATTTTCGTCGAGATTTTCGGTCTTGGAAACGATTACCACTTTCGCCTGACTTATTTGATCGTTGAAAAATTCGCCGAAGTTTTTATGATACATTTTGCATTTGCCGCCGTCAACAACGGTTGCGACTATATTTATCTTTAATTCTTCTTCTACCTTTTCGACCGCCTTAATAATGTCGGAAAGTTTACCGACGCCCGACGGCTCTATAATTATGCGATCCGGGTGAAACTTGTCCACTATTTCGCACATAGACTTTGAAAAATCGCCTACGAGCGAGCAACAAATACAGCCCGAGTTAATTTCTTTAATCTCAACGCCGCTGTCCTTTAAAAACGCGCCGTCTACGCCTATTTCGCCGAACTCGTTTTCGATAAGCACTGTTTTCTCGTTTTTCAAGCGAGATTTAAACAAACTTTTGATAAGCGTAGTTTTACCTGCGCCCAAAAAACCCGATATTACGTCTACTTTTACCATATTTATACTCCTTTTCCGAACGAGGCACGCGCGTAAAACGCGCGTGCCTCTATATATTATTTTCTTA
>CAVLAV010000285.1:0-3111 GCA_963660735.1 bacterium | reverse complement strand
GTATAAGACTAATAATTTAATCGAACTATCCGTGTTCTTTGACATATCTTAACCCTTACATATTGAGATTTTCCGGCTTCAACAGGAAATCAAAAATATTCATAAACAATACGCCGTCATCGTTATAGTACGTAGGCGACATATCGCCCGTAATCACTATCTTCTTAAACGAATCGTCTATTTTTGTAAACGGTCTTATCTCTTGATTTCGCTTTTCCTCACTCGGCATAGAATACGCCGACTGTATATAATAACGTTTAGAACCGAGATTGCATACGAAATCGACTTCTAACTGTTTACGAACGCCTTCTTCTCTCGTATTGATTACGCCTACGTCTACCGAAAACCCACGCAATCTTAACTCGTTATAAATCACGTTTTCCATCGAATGCGGTTGCTCAAACTGTCTGAAATTTATTCTTGCGTTACGAAGTCCGAGATCGGAAAAATAGTATTTAAGCGGCGTATCGATATAAGCTTTCCCTTTTATATCGTATCTCGTGGCAGCCTCCACCAAAAAACAATCGGAAAAATATTCGAGATATTTTTTTACAGTTATCGAAGTTATATTCGACTTTTTGATAGTATGAAAGGTGTTTCTGAGTTTTTCGGGATTGGTAAGCGAGCCTATAGACGAAGACAGAATATTTAATAAATCTTCTAAATCGGCTTTGTTTCTGACCTTATGGCGTATTTCTATATCCTTTATATAAATCTCGTCGAAAAGGCGTTTCAGCATTAACGATTTGTTTTCCGCACCTTCCCTCAATACGACCATAGGAATACCGCCGTAAAGCATATATTCCGTAAGTCCGTCATATTTATCGCCTTTATAAACAGACATAAATTCCACAAAACTAAGCGGTTGCATATGAACTTCGTCGCCACGACCTGCGAACTCGGTTATAACGTCTTTTGATAAAAACTTCGCATTACTGCCGGTTACGTATACGTCTACGTTATCCATGTGCAGATAACTATTCAACACGGACTCGAAACAGTCTAAAAGTTGCACTTCGTCAAGCAACAAATAATACGTTCCATTGTCCGTCATTTGGTTTTGAACGTACTCCATAAATTTATTGGGATTGACTTTCCGTTTTTCCTTTTCGAGAGCAACGATATTTTCGCCTATCTTATTTAAGTCTGAATTAGAGTCAAACGCAAACTTTATAATATGGCTTTCGTCTACGCCTTCGCTTTTCAAATAATTGTAAAAAAGCGTATTTAAGAGATACGATTTTCCGCATCGACGAATACCCGTTATTACTTTTATAAGACCATTCTGCTTTCTTTCTATCAGTTGCTTCAAATATAAATCACGTTTAATTTCCATTGTTTAGCCCCTTTCTAAAATAGATTTTTGGCAACTTTGCCACTTTTCTATTCTATTATACTGTTTCAAAGATAAAAAATCAAGTCCTTTTGCCTTAGAACTCGTAATTTTCTTAAAATTGTATTCGCCTAATTTCGCACTATTTTGAGCAATTCATACTTTTCCTTGAGCGAATATGTAGAATTTGAGCAGTTCGTTTCAAAGGACTCGAATTCGTACCCTTTGTAAACGTTAGCCGAATGATTTCCATAGCCATTTTAACTTACTCGACAATAATGTCTTTCTCTTTTTTTGCGTATCAGAAAAAGCCTTGCCGTCAAGTTAAAAAAATATGGCTTAAAACTCAAAAGTATATAACTTAAACGGCAATATTTTTTTGCCGTAAGCCCCTTATTGTTTATGCCGCTTGACTGCCGCGGCTTTTTCTGATCGGTTGTGGTTGTCGAAAGACAAATCAAAGCAAAAAATAATGGTTAAAATAGCGAAAAAAATTTCAAACAGGAAAAAAATCTTCCTATTTGAAGTTTAGAATACGCTCACAAACCAAAATACAAGGAGGCTTCCAATGAAGACAGCGGTCATCTACGCCCGTTATTCGAGCGACAGACAAACAGAACAATCCATCGAAGGACAAGTCCGTGTATGTAACGATTATGCCGAAAGAAACGGTATTTTAATCGTTAATCAATACATAGACAGAGCAACCACGGGAACAAACGACAATCGTGAAGAATTTCAAAAAATGTTGAAAGACAGCGATAAAAAACAGTTCGATTTCGTTCTCGTTTACAAATTAGACAGATTCAGTCGTAACAAGTTTGAAATGGCTATGCACAGAAAACGCCTGAAAGACAACGGCATTAAAATTCTGTCCGCCATGGAGAATATTCCCGACAGTCCGGAAGGCATACTGTTGGAAAGTTTGCTCGAAGGTATGAACCAGTATTACAGCGAGGAATTATCTCAAAAAACAAGACGCGGACAGAGAGAAACTCGGATAAAAGGATTACATTGTGCAGGCAAACTCAATTACGGTTACTACACCGAAAAGAAAAAGGTCTTTATCCACAGCGAAGAAGGTCCTGTCGTAAAAGAAATATTCGAGAGATACGCCGCAGGTGAACGCGGCAACGAAATTGCCATAAGTTTTGCAGAACGCGGCATCCTCTATCGCGGCAAGCCTTTCACTGCCGCAAATATTTATGTCATTCTTCACAGTGAAAAATACACAGGCAGGTATGAAATACACGGAGAAGTTTACGATAATATTTATCCGAAAATCATAGACAAGGAATTATTCGAACGTTGCAAAGCAAGAATAGACGCTAACCGATACGGAAATCATATTCCTGACTATTCCTATCTACTCCGAAAAAGAGTTTATTGCGGAGAATGCGGCACAAGAATGACTTCATACAGCGGGACTTCAAAATCCGGTAAAGTATCAAAGTATTATAAATGTTGGAACGCCGCAAACAGAAAGAAATGCAATGCCAAATTTATGAAGAAGGACTTGCTTGAAAGTATTGTCCTAAAAGCCTTGCAAGAAACGTTGACAGGTAAAAATTTATCCGTAATCGTTGACGAGATATACAAACAGCATAATGCAAAACTGTTAGGAGATAACCCCGTCAAAACACTTGAAAAAGAGTTGTTGCGGATAAACAAATCAATAAACAACATTATGAACGCCATCGAACAAGGCATTATAACCGACACAACAAAAGACCGTTTGCAAGAACTCGAATCCACTCGCAAAGACTTACAAGAAAAAC
>CAVLAV010000284.1:0-3113 GCA_963660735.1 bacterium | reverse complement strand
GCATTATATATTATTTCCGATTTTTTGTCAAACAAGCGTATAACGTTTAGATTATGATTTTTAATTTTAAAACCCGTCGAATTTAATCGACGGGTTTTAAGTTTTATGTTTTTCCATTGAAGTAATCGTACAAATAATTTAATAACTTTGAATTTTGTTTTTGGATATATCCCTCGGAGTAACTTAACCGATAAGCAACAGAATATTGAGTTCCTCCGTCAACGTATAACTGCGAATATAAACTATAAAGCTGCGGCGGAGCAAATTTCATTGCCGTGGCGTATTCGTTTACGGTACCAACTATTACGTTTTTGCCTATTATTTTTGCCGCACCAAGAAAATATTTCCTGTTTGAATAATAAAATCTTATATTCCTTAAATCCGCCCGTATTTCATCAATCGTTTTCATATTAAATTATCACTTTGCCGTAAAGTATAATCTTATACAAGAGCAAAACGTAATTATTAAATTAGTACAAATAATTTGATATTCGGTAATGAATAAATAACTAAAACTTTACTTTGACGTAATTTCATTTCCTCTATCAAACTAAATAACATTATCACTTTACATCGACAATATACCGACAGCAATCGCTCCAACAATTATTCCTATCCACTGAGTCGGTCGCATTTTTTCTTTAAATACAAATGCAGAAAAAAACATTGTAACGACTAATCCGCCAACCGCTATTACAGGATAAATCAAACTAGGCGACAGCGAAGAAGTTGCCAATATTATAACAAGCAAATTAAGTAAAAAATTACAAATGCCTGCCAACATAGGCAAAGCCCCGCTCGATTTTATAATTTCTTTTGACTGCTCGTGCGGTTTTGTCAACCAAAAGCATAAGCAAATAATTGCTGAAATACCGCAAGCAACCATCATCAATTCATTGCCGTATTTGCCGTTAAAAACGATTTGCTCGGTTTTTTGGACGATTGAACACCCGGCATTCCCGATAAATGCCATTAAGGCAAAAAACAACCATTTAACGTTAAATTTGTTGTTTTCGTCAGTCTTTTTATCGTACAAACATAAAAACAAGGCAATCGCTACCATAACCAACCCTACGGCTGTTAAAATTGTAAAAGATGAATTCCAGAAGAAAAAACCCCAAACTGAAACAGCAATCAACGACAGTTGCATCAAAAGCGAAGTAAGTGCGACAGGTCCGATCGCTAAAGCTTTTATAAGAGAAACGTTACATATGGTGTAAAATGAAGCAAATAAAACCGAGTATATGATTACATTACTATCAAAAGTTCTGTCAAAAGCGAACATTACTACCCATAATATAAAAACTGTTGCAAGTTTAATAAAACTGTACAATGCAGCACTATTTTCTTTCCCCGTATTCCTCTTGTTATAGAAAGCACCGAATATACTGCTTGACGATGTAAAAAAATACGCTGCCTATCAAATATAGATATTCCATTGTTCTTTTCCGTTAGTCGTTTATCAAAACTATATTCTCCACAAAATCGTTTTTTTCGGTTTGTTTTTTAAATAACTCTTGTGAAATCAATTCACCGTTCCAATATATACCTTTTAGCTCAACATTTTTACAACAGCTATTCGGATTATCCCCGAAAAACGCAAAATCGGGTTTTTGAACGGAATACAATCTAACGTCTGAAACTTTTACACCGTCAATTTCGCCTAATTCGGCTTCTGTTTTGATCAGCGAATACTCAAAATGCTTGTTTACTGCAAAATATATTAAATTACCGCCGTAATCAGGGTTGTATATATCGGTATATTTTTCCGAATCGTAGTTTTGATAACCACATTTCATCATATAGTCGTCGTATTCAACGTCAATATTACTGAATTCGACGTTATGAATTTTTGCATTATCAACAAGCCATATCGTTATAGCTTGACCAGTGGTATGGATCAATTTACAATTTCGGAAACGAACGTTCGCTATTTCCCTTGCAAATGTTTCGGTTCCTATCTGCAAATTTTTCCCCCAGTCATTCCAAACAACGCAATTATCGACAACAACATCTCTGCAAATAAAAGATAAATCTTCTTCTTTCTCATCATTCAAAAACCGAGTATATTCATAATTAGCAAAACCTCTTACACATATACTGTCATCATAAGTTCGTAAAAAACTATTTGAAAGAGTCGCGTTAATGCAATTTGAAAAATGAACCCCGTCGGAATTATATCGCCAACACCCTATAATTTTAATATTATTGATACGCACATTCTCGCACGATACGGTTTCAACGTTATAAAGAAGCGAATCGCGAATCGTTATTCCGTCAACTTCGACGTTTTTACAACAAACGAAATTTATTGCATTTTGCCTTTTGGCATTTGCGACAGCAGCCAAATTGTTATTCTCGCTTGCATTATAAATAATTACTTCCTTATTTTTGCCGTTATCTAATATTCCGTTACCGACAATTTTTATATTATCGGCGTGAAAAGCAAATACCGTCGCATAAACTACGGCTCCGGCATCTATAAACAACGTTTGACCGCTTTTTAAATATATATTTCCGACGTCGTGAACACCCTTTCCGTAATACAAAACATTTTGATCGTTTTCACTTACAGTATATGGTTTTACATTATCAATAAACACGAGTAATGCGCGGTTTCTGCCGTATGGTTCAACAGAAAACTGAGCCGCTCCGTTTACACGCAAAGTAAGCACACCGTCAGAATCCGTCCGAGCGTTTACGGCTAAACATCGCGGGCGGATTCTTATACCGAAAGACGGAATTTTCGGTATTATTTTCAATTCTATTTCTTCGTCGGATTCCATTGACAAAAAGTTAATAATTTCGGTCTGTTCTATTTGTCTTTGATGCCCCGGCCAACGACGATTAAAAGGATAAGCAGACACGCGCGCCGCATTTAATAGTGCTTTTACTCCGTTTACATATACTTCATAATCATCGCATTGATCCACCGTTTTTTGAACGGAATAAACTCTATAACTCATTTATTTCACCTTTTATAACTTTAAGCAACAATTTATGTCTGCAAAAATTTAAGATTTGATTTTTCCAATTTCAGAATAAATTCATTGAAAACAAAAAGTTCCGCAAATGGCTTGCAAAGAACAGGCAGGATATTATCCGTTCGTCTT
>CAVLAV010000283.1:0-3130 GCA_963660735.1 bacterium | reverse complement strand
CGATATAGGTTACCTCGTTGAAAGAAATCCGATGCTGAAAATTTTGGCAAATAAACTGCGCCGTTATGCTCCCGCAAACGGAGAAAGCGAAGCGGAATACTTGTCGAATTTATATAAATCTCCTTCAAACGTTCGTATTGCAATTTGCACGGGAAATGATAAGTTTGCGGAAATCGGCGGCGAAGAATTTGTTGCATCCAACCTTCAGACGTTACACGAAAATCTTTATACCTCAATAAATTATACTTATGCTCTAGGTTTTAGCGAATTAAGCACTTCGTTTTATAATTTTCTTTTGGCTAATCAGGACGAGTTTGACTCCTTACCCGTATACGTAATGGAAGTTGAGCCAATCGAATATTCCGGCAGCGGGCTTGTAATTTTAGCCGACAGTGAGGTAACGGGTGAAAGCGAAGAATCTAAGACTGTCCGTAGAATAATCGAAGATTTAGTGCATTTTGAGAGGTGATTATCATCTATGATTAAAAATAAATTTATAGTTCTTTTTTGCGCTTTGGCGATGATTTTTCTGTCGGCAGGAGTAATTTCCTGCGCCAAAACGCCGAAAAAGTTGGAAACTCCTCAAAACGTAAGAGTTGAAAAACGCGTTATGACATGGGATAAAATCGAAGGTGCAACCGATTACACCGTTCTTATAAAAGATGAGGAATACAAAACGAAAGAACCGCGTTTCGAGTTATATCCCTTTACCGAAGCAGGCGATTACTATTATCAGGTTAAGGCTTGCGGCGACGGTAAAAAATATACCGATTCTTCCTGGACGGCAGGCTCGATCGAGTTAACCTCGGCAAAAGAACACGGCTTTGACGAACTTAAATTCGAATACACTCTTTTAAAGGATAAAAGCGGATACGAGGTTTCTCGCGGAAAAGCGGATTTAAGAGGAGTAATTACCCTACCCGATTATTTCGGCGATTATCCCGTTACGGCAATCGCGCCTTATGCTTTTTATTACGAGGATGATCTCGAGAAGGGAATTGCCCCCGACTGTTTTTCGGAAACTTTATGCAATACCGAAACCACAGGCGTGAATTTACCGACAAAACTAAAGACGATAGGAATGTTCGCGTTTGCAAATATGATAAAACTGGAAGAAATAGTTATCCCCGATTCGGTCCATTCTATTTACCAATCGGCATTCAGTCAGGATAAAAGTTTAAGGCGCGCAGTATTACCCAATGGCATAAAGGTAATAAATTTAGAATGCTTTAAGCATACGGCTTTAGAAGAGATCGTTATTCCCGAATCGGTAGAGGAAATAGGACCCCTCGCATTTGCGTGCGAAACCGTTATACGAAACGTTGGATGGCAAGGCGGTAAATATCACGAATCTAAATACCACGTAGATTCAAAGGTTTCAACCGTAGTATTCCCAAAATCCGTAAAGAAAATAGGCCTAAACGCATTTAAAGGCAGGGAAAATTTAAAAAATATACGGTTTGAAAATATAAACGATATCGAGTTAGACAGAGATACCTTTGCCGAAACCGCATATTTGAAAAGTCAACCCGACGGAATTATTTACCTCGACGCCGAAAAAACGATTGTTTACGGCTACAATAATATGCCGCAAAATTTTGAATTTACAGTTCCTTCAAACGTAAAATTCATAGCAGGATATGCTTTTGCCTCTATGAGCAATCTGAAAAAAATCGTTATTCCGAACGGAATAAAATTTTTAGGGGGCTGCTCGTTTTTGGGGTGTAATTCCCTTGAAGAAGTAACTTTACCCTCCGATCTGGAAGCGATTGAGGACGGCATGTTCGGCTCCTGCTACAGTCTTAAACAAATAACTTTACCCGACGGCGTTACCGCCATAGGCACGTCTGCTTTTAGTTTTTCGGCATTAGAGTCCGTTAAAATTCCGCCGTCGGTAAAAACGATAAGCAACGGAGCGTTTTCACCATGTAAAAAGTTGGAACAAGTCGAATTTTCATACGGACTCGAAACCGTTGGCAGATCTGCCTTCGACTCATGCACTGCGTTAAAAAACGTAATCCTGCCGGACAGTGTAACAGAAATTGCCGAAACGGTTTTCAAAGGATGTTCTTCGCTGGAAAGCGCCGTTCTACCCGCTTCGGTCGTAAAATTAGGCGTGGGGGCGTTTGCAAATTGTAAAAGTTTAACGGGAATTTATTACGGCGGAAGTATGGAACAATGGGCGAAAATCGACCCGTATATAACGTCCGATAACTTAATCGTCAATCATTTTTCCGACGCGATTATTTACTTCTATTCCGCAACAGTTCCGATCGGCAACGGCAGTTATTGGCACTACGCCGCCAACGGCGTTACGCCCGAAATATGGTAATTCGTACAAATAAAAGGTTTTCGTTTTTACGAAAATCTTTTATTTTTTTCGGAATATATTCTGAACGATTGATTTTACGGCGAAAATATTATATAATTGCGATATGAAGTTCAAGTATAAATTAACGAGATCGCTTTATCTCACCATTTTGGTAATTTCGGTTACGGTAGTAGCCTTGGCGTGCCTTGCTCTCAACGTGGTAAGGCTTGTAAACTTAATACGCTCCGACGGCGTAGGAACGAGCGGTTACGACTACGCCTCGGTCATTCTCTGCATAATTTTGCCCGTCGTGTGCTTGGCGTTTATCGTGGCGTTGCTCTTAAATTCCTATTATAAAATCGCCGACGGAAAACTTACCGCAAGGCTCGGTTTTTTAAAAGACGATTATAAAATAAACGAAACCGCGCAGATAATAAACAACGTAAAAACCAAAGTTTTAACGGTGGTATTTAAAGACGAATCGCCGCTGCGGATAGTTATAGACGAAAACGAATTTTTAAATTTTTCGCACGAACTGATGTCGGCAAATAAAAATATCGTCTACGGCGAAACCGACGAAGACGATAAAAAGAAAAAATAAGAGAAGGTAATATTTGACGCATCATATCAAGCGTAGCGAAATATTTCCTATTTCTTACGTCATATCGAGCGCAAACGAAATATTCCCTATTTCTTACGTCATATTGAGCGTAGCGAAATATCCCACCGAACTATCGCATTGCCCGTTATACTGTCATTGCGAGCGTAGCGCGGTAAAATTTCCGTGTCATCGCGAGCGTTAGCGTGGCGATCCCCCTG
>CAVLAV010000282.1:0-3134 GCA_963660735.1 bacterium | reverse complement strand
GCTAAAAGACAAGAAAACGATTACAATTACAGATTAGAGTATCACCCAATCGGAGATAAAACTTTCGTGGTGGTAGCGCGGGAACAACTCGGCGCAACAGATACTCCGCTTGATATTATGAAACGCCTGATAACCCGCCAAAGCGCGCGGATACAATCGGGCGAACCGGTACGAACTCGCTGTTTGCCGCATAACGGAGGTAAACAATTATGATAGGACAAACGGCGATTAAAAATAACAAAAAATATAACTACGGAGGTGACGTAACGGCACTATACGCAAGATTATCCAAAGACGACGACCTTGTCGGAGATAGCAACAGTATCGTTCATCAAAAGGAAATTCTCGCTAAATATGCGAAAGAACACGGCTTTACCAATATTGAATTCTACGTTGACGACGGCTTTTCGGGAACGAATTTCAACCGCCCCGACTTTCAGAGAATGATGGCTGACGCGGATGAAGGCAAAATTTCTACTGTTATCGTAAAAGATATGTCGCGTTTCGGCAGAGATTACATAATGGTCGGGTATTACACAGAAATTTATTTCTCAAACCTTGACATACGCTTTATTGCAATCAACGATAACGTGGACAGCAATATTCAGACGGAGAACGACCTGACGCCGTTCAAAAACGTATTCAATGAGTGGTATGCAAGAGATACGTCGAAGAAAATTCGCGCCGTATTCAAAGCAAAAGGCAATTCCGGTAAACATCTTACGACTAATCCCCCGTTCGGATATAAAAAAGATCCGAATGACAAAGATAAATGGGTTATAGATGAAGAAGCCGCGGCTACGGTAAGACGAATTTTTCAGATGTATGTTGACGGTTATCGCATTTCGGAAATCGGGCACAAGTTAACGGAAGAAAAAGTTGAAACGCCTACGCTGTATTATATGAATCGAGGAATTAAAACCAATGCAAGAAGCGAATATCCCGAAATATGGGATTCGATGAGTATTAAATATATTTTAGATCAAACGGCATACGCGGGACATACAGTAAATTTTCAGACGGCAGTAAAATCCTATAAAACAAAAAAGCAAATTCGTTTGCCAAAGGAAGATTGGATAATCTACCGTAATACGCAAGAGCCGATTATAGACGAGAAAACTTTTGAAACGGTGCAACAAATGCGAAAAGTAAAACGCGCCCGCACAAAATACAATGAGCCGAATATGTTTTCGGGATTGCTCTACTGTGCCGACTGCGGTAATCATCTGACGATTCAGCGTGTGGCACGAAACAGGAAAATTGATAATTTTTCCTGTGCGACTTATCGCAAGAAAAAGAAAGGATTGTGTAGCTGCCACCAAATTTTGGTGTCCGACCTTGAAACGATAGTTAAGGAAGATTTGCAAAAAGTATGCGAATACGTTTTTCTTCACGAAAAAGAATTTACGGACGAATATTTGTCCGGTTCTAAAAAAGAAACGGAAAAGTTTCAGTCTAAAACGAAAGCCGAATTAAAGCGACTTTCCGACAGGCAAGAAGAAATAGGCAGAGTTATCCGTAAACTTTATGAAGATAACGTAAACGGCAGAATCACCGACGAACGATTTGACTTCCTTGCAAAATCTTACGAGGACGAAGGCAACGATCTGAAAATGAAAATCCAAGAGCTAAAAAACGCTCTTGCTTCATCGGTTCAGGACGAGGAAAAACTCTCGAAATTTCTGAAAGTTGTAAAGAGTTACACGGAAATCGAAGAGTTGACGCCCGAAATTCTCAACAGTTTCATCGAAAAGATTTATATCGGCGAAACCGAGAAATATGACGGCAGAAAAATGCAGGAAGTCGAAATTATCTACAAATTCGTAGGTGCAATCAATTTACCGCAGTATAATTCATATTAAAGCACGCGGGAATGTAAAACGGGTAGGCAGTTAAAATCTACCTACCCAAAAATTCCCCACGAATAATTAACTAAATGCAGCTCTTAAATTCAAATATTCCGCGAAGTGCGTAAAACACTAAATATAGTAACAAAAAGCACAAGGCCTACTAAATCTTGTGCTTTTTATGTTTTGTAGCTTTTTCGTACTACAAAGATGTGTGTGTATGACAAAATCTCGTGTTTAAGGCACTTTTCGGGAGTGTGTAGGACGATAAGTACTTTTTGGCGGTAATTTTCAAAGGTGTGTCGGACATTAAGTATTTTTTGTGATTCAAATATTTTTTTGTAAAATAGCGTATTTTCCTCAAAACGACTTGACTTAATTTGCCCACTACGCTAACATAGCCAAAACTATTTTTAGGATGGTTATGCCATGAAAAAGAATCAATCGTCCCAAGGTAAAGAAGTTATAGAAATCCCCGCTAAATCAAGGCACGAAATACTCAATATCCCAAAACAAAAACTGCGTGTTTGTGCCTACTGCCGCGTTTCCACCGACTTGGAAGCACAGGAAAGCAGTTACGAATCCCAACTTCAATTCTATACAAAATACATCAGTGATAATCCTAATTGGGTATTCTCTGGCATTTATGCCGATAAAGGAATCAGCGGGAAAAGTGCTAAAAACCGCCCGCAATTTATGCAGATGATCCAAGACTGTGAACAGGGCAAAATCGATATGATTATCACGAAGTCAATTTCCCGTTTTGCCCGAAACACGCAAAACTCAATATACTACATAAGGCTACTCCGTGATATGGGTATCCCAATTCTATTCGAGCAGCAATGTCTTAACTCTATGGATCACAATGTAGACTTAATCTTAACTATTTTAAGTTCTATCGCAGAGGAAGAATCGCGCAGTATGTCACAAAATATAAAAAGTGCCTTTCGCCACCGCGCTGCTATGGGCATCGTCACCCAAGTTCGACAATGCTATGGATATAGAATAGGCAAAGACGGTGCTTTTACAATCGAACCAAAGCAAGCCCATATTGTTATGCGAATTTTCAATGAGTACGAACAGGGAGCATGCCTTCATACAATAGCCAATCGACTCACCATCGAAGGCATTCCCTCGCCTGCGGGATATTCAAACTGGCATGTAAGCAGCATCCGTTCCATATTGAGCAATGAAAAATATGTAGGAGACTGTCTACTTCAAAAAACTTACTCTTCGGATTTTTTAATGCCTCGTAAGCGTAATGAAGGCGAAACAACATCGTGGCTA
>CAVLAV010000281.1:0-3142 GCA_963660735.1 bacterium | reverse complement strand
ATTCTATGGTACGACGACTAACGTGATATTGAAATGCAAGATTAGCAATTTTTTCAAATCGTCTTACACTCAAATCTCGTATGATAGCCTTTCGTCTTTCGCTCGCCGTCAACCTATTTCACCTCCTCGCATCTTTGTGTCTTAAGTCTAAACCACAAATACGCAATATCCTTGCGTATTGAAAAAAATAATTTTTAAAAACTTAAATTTTTTATAATAAAAACCCGACAAACAAGCAAAACTACACGTTTTAGCTCGTCTGTCGGGCTTTAATCCATATTTTAACTATTTGGCCGAAAAATCAACTCAAATTTAAATAAAACGGCATTGACTTTCCGTCATCGTTCTGCATTCGTTAAAAGAACGCATAACATCAAAGGTTTGCCGTTATTTTGTTTTTGATTGCAAGTACGACTTGCTTTGCACAAATTTCTATTCCCTCGCCGTTTAAATGTATCATATCGTCTTGCCGTAAAATCTTCTCTTTTAACGGGTACACGGTAGAATATAAATCGTTAATTGCCACTCCCCTTTCTTTCAAAATCGGAACGATTGCATTATTTAACTTAACGATATCTTCGTTTGATTGATAAGGATACCCTTCTTTTACAGGCGTCGTCGTTGCAAAAATCACGTTAGGCGTAACCTTCAATAATATATCCGCTATGCGAAGCATATTCTGACAATACTCCTCGGTAGACGAAAATTGTCCGTCGCCGAATAAATTCGAAACGTCCCACAAACCGTTATTCCAATGGATAACGTCGCTACCTTTAATTTGTTCTTTGTAATCAAACAACATACGAAGCGTATATTTGGCAAATCTACAATTATCTTCGGGTTGGAAAACGTCTATCCCTTCCTTGCCAAGGATTTCGGCAACCCTTTTACCATAACCGAGTTGACGAATGGAATCGCCTAACAGCGTAATTTTTTTCATTACAAATTATCCTCCAATTTTATACCGACGACGTAGGTTTTACCGTCAAAAGCGTATGGACTGTATCCGTCGCCGCTCGCGAGATATAAATATATCGGCTTGCCGCTTTCGTCAAACAATAATGACGGTCGTTCAAGATTGCATTGCGTCGTTTTTCTACCGTCGCTCCATTCGAGATTACGCGAATATATTTTAGGATTTGCCGCTATTTCGAAGTGAATACAATCATCGCTTTCGGCGTAAAATCCCGCGCCCCACTCGCCCGTAATGCCGGCGTCGCCGTTTTTACTATCGTCCTTAGCAAGCATACAAAACTTTTTACTTTTTTCGTCGTACCATAAATACGGATCTTCGATATGTTTATTATCGTCGTTAAATTCGAGTATCGGGTCTTCACACAACCTGACAAATTCGCCGTCGGGTTTATCCGCCACCGCCACGCCAAGTTGAAGAGGTTTTCCGTAAGCCCTCCTCGATTTATACATCATATACGTTTTTCCGCTCGGAAGAATCGCCACCGACGGATTCGTCGTTATCGTGCAATCCCAATGAGAACAATCGCGAGGGAACAATAGCGGCGTTTCCCGACGGACAAATTCTCCGTTGACGTCGTCGGCAATCGCCACTCCTATACGTTTTCTATTCCAAGTTTCCATAGCGTATTGTTCGGATATAGAGCGATAATCCGACGGAATTTCACCGCCGTAAGTCGTACCCATATAATAAAGGTAAAACTTACCGTTCCACTCTTTAATACAAGTATTATGAGTGTTCATTCCGTCAAAGAACCGTCTTCCCCTCCGAGGTAAAACTACGTTTTTAAACTTAAATTCACCATCGGGACTGTCGGCAACAAAATGGGCTATTTCGCTATTAAACAGCCAATTCCAACCAAAACCGAACTCTTCTTTCCATCGCGAAGCGAACATATGATATTTGCCGTCGACTTTTATCACCGAGGAATCCCAAACGTAATAGCCGTCAAGTTTAAGCGCGATATGCGCCTTTCCCGTTTTTAATAAATTCGTCATATAGATTAAACAATCTTATCCTTTAACGTTTTTATTTCTTTGCCGTTATACTTAACCGTAACAATTTTATATCCGCCAAGTTCGACCTCTTTCCTATTTCCCGCTATCGTTAAATTAAATTTGCGATCTGCACTATCCGGATTGAAAAATCTCATTTCGTAGCCGTCGTCGGAAATTCTTAATACGGGCATAGAAACCGTCTTATCGGTGTAAATTTCGGCGCGTTTACTTCCGTCGTTCGTCGGGAAAACGTTAAGAACGTAAGGTTGACTATTAAACAATTCGGCTTGCGCGGTAATCTCGTTTATATCACCTTCCATAATACGGAAATTGTAAACGTATCGACCACCCTCTATTCTCGGCAAGTATCTATCCGTCGGATAAAGTTGGCGATCGCATATAGGATGAATACAATAGCCTGCGCCGCGAACGAGCGTAAAACATAAGTATCCGTCTTTAACCGTTCCGCCGTATACGCAGTCGTTTAAAACCGCAAATATTTTTCCGTCAGACTGCTCTACTCCGAGCCATTTTTGAAAAGTTATTTCACCCTTCTTCGGTTTTCGTTCGACGACGTAAGGTCCGTCGCCTATAACGACGCCTTTCGGAGCAGGAATTTTAAGTCTTACGAGTTTATTTTTTTCGCAATATTCAAGCGTTACTTTTACGTCTATAAACGGCTTATCTGCATATTTTTTATACTCTATGGCAACGGCCGAACGATCCTTTTCGTATAAACACTCGATTGCCGTCATAACGCAACCGTCCTCAATCGTGTGAACGGGTGATATCTCGCCTTTAAAGCCGCAAAATCTCGCCGCTTCTTTTTCGTTCATCATCGTAAACGGTTCAGGATTTTCTCCAAGCCCGTCAAGTTCCTTCACGCTCATTGCCCACGGGTCGGCGCTATCGTCAGCCATTTCAAATTCTGCGCCTCTCAATAGCGGCGTATCTTTGATTATCTCTCCGACAGAGTAAACTTTTTTTACGTTTTTTTCTATCGGCGTTTTTTCGGTCGTAACGTCGAAACGAGTTATTCCCAACGGTTTTAATTTGGCGTTAAAAACGATGCGTTTACGCCAATCGAGATTTAAAGTCGATTCTTCCTTTATAAGTTGGCAAGGAATTTCCGTTCCGCCCGAATAGACGTGCGGCGTATAGTGAAATTCTT
>CAVLAV010000280.1:0-3161 GCA_963660735.1 bacterium | reverse complement strand
ATATATCAATGATATTGATAAATAAACTGTTGATTTTCTTTTTTGAAAAGAACATCAACAATGTCCCCGTATATCCCGATTGGCTGAACGATTTTATCAAACTTCTGCATTCTCCCGTTTATTTCTCTCTCAACGTTCAAGCTTTGGCAAAACATACTCCTTATAGTTACTCGAGATTAAACACCATTTTTAAGACCTATACGGGAGTTACGATTTTGTCTTATACCAACGATATAAAGTTGACATATGCGAAACGAATGCTCAGAGCCTCAGACAAATCCATTATGGAAATCTCCTGCGAACTTGCTTACGATTCGGTCAGTTCATTCAACCATAACTTCAAAAATAAATTCGGGGTATCTCCGTCTCAATACCGAAAGAGCAACACGATGATCGACACAAAAAAACCGAGATCATCGGCAAAAGGAAAGAAATCCGTTCAAACGTCCTTTTAGTCGACGTTCTTTTGCCTGAACAAGCGACACGCGAAACAATATCCTTCCCATAAAAACTCTCTTTCCGTTATCGCATACATATTATATCATAACTTGTGCTTCTTGTCTTGTCAAAAAATACTATATTTTTGTTAAAAATAATTATTTCCATCCTGCCGCATTTGTTGTTTTTATTTTTTGCCACTTGTTATTTTTTTCAGTATTATCCGGATAACTACCGATATTTTGCCGATTTTATAGTAAAAGACATATTTTTACGTTATTTTTTAATATATTATAATCGGTAAAATATTATTATTCCGAACGACATAATTTTGTCTTTTCTTTTACTTGCTCCGCCGCAGCCAACTTCGCGAATAAGCATTGCGCACATATCCGCCGCACTTACAATTAGAATAAATTAACCTAAAAACTTTCACGCCGACAACAAAAAGCGCATTCAAAAATCTTCGTTTTTGATATAAAAACAAGCGACAACATACAAAAGTTGTCGCCGCTTTTATTTATTTTTTATCGGGTCCGCCTCAACATTTGACATTGAACCCTTCTTTTACGCTCCGATGAAAAGGCAACTTAACACATAGGTTTGTATTCTTCGGATATATTATACATCTCCGTACGCACAAGGTTTCCGTTTTATCGGCAAGTCCCATGCCGCGGTATTTAAAACCGGATTTTTACCAATCAGCCTTTAGTCAGTTTGTAAATTTTTTCGATGTCGAATTGGGGTGAAACAACCATTCGCCGTTTAACGTAATCCAGTCGTCGCGCCTGAGCTGCGGACGAGGATATTCATTACGAAAATGCATAAAAACTCCTTCCTTTATGTTCCATAGGGAAGTGAGTGAATAGAATGGGCGGTGCGGTTGGTTTCGTACCGCCCGTTATACCTGAAAACTCTTCACGCGGGGTTAGGTATCACGCCCACGCAGTTATAATAAATTTCTACAACCTGACGTTTCTTGCCGTCCGTCTTTTCCGCTTCGTGAATGATGATACGATCTATAAATTCCCGTACCGTTTCGGGTGTCAGTTCGGCTATTTCCGTGTACTTTCGTACTATCCGTAAAAACTTGTCCACGCCTTCCGTTTCTTCTTTTGCCGTAGCGAGTTCGCGTCTTAAAACCTTCACCCGTTCAGTCAGCGTTGCCTGTTCGGCTTCGTATGATTCAGTCATTTTCTTAAATCGTTCATCCGTAAGGTTTCCGCAAACCTTATCTTCATATAAACTCTGTATAATGCGGTCGAGCGTTGCTATCCGCTTTTCCGCTTCTTCGTACTCTTTTGTTTTAGAAGATAAATCTCGCTTCGTTTCCTTACTTTTACTTGCCCGCAACAGTTCCGCAAATTCTTTTTCGTTTGCCTTTGCCATAGAAAGAACACGTTGTAAGTCCGTAAGAACGATTTTTTCTATCGCTTCGAGCGTTATTGAGTGCGACGTACATCCTCTGCGCCCCGCCGTTCCTTTTCGGTAAGTGGCGCACACAAAAACGTCTTTCGTGTAATTCCTATGCACGTTACAACGATTGAGATACAGTCGCTTGCCGCAGTCCGAACAAAACAACATTCCCGAAAATACGCTCATTTCGCCCATCCTTGTAGGTCTGCGTTTTGCTTCTCTCAGCCTTTGCACGGTATCATAGGTTTCTCGGTCTATTATCGCCTCGTGCGTATTCTCAAACGTTACCCATTCGCTTTCGTCCGTATGAATTACGGTTTTTGTCTTATACGACTTCTTTCTCGTGCGAAAGTTCACGGTATGTCCCAAATACGTCGGATTGGATAAAATCTGCGTAACCGAATGTGTTGACCACTCGGTCGGTTTGTCGAACTTTTCGAGTTGATACTTCACACCGTGCTTTTTCTTCCATACGATAGGCGAATCTGTGCCGCGCTCGGTGAGCATTCTCGCTATTTGTGTCGGTCCGAAACCTTTTATGCAAAGCGAATAAATCTCTTTGACTACCTTTGCCGCTTGTTCGTCTACATACCATTTCTGCTTGTCGTCGCCGTCTTTGTAATAACCATACGGCGGACAGTTAGTAAGATGTTTTCCCGAATTGCCTTTGGCTTTCAGAACGGCTCGCACTTTCTTCGACGTATCTTTCGCGTACCATTCGTTGATGATATTCCGAAAGGGCGTAAAATCGCTGTCCGCTTCGCTGTGGTTGTCGACACCGTCGTTTATTGCTATGAAATGCACGTCCTTTTCGACGAAATACACTTCCGTGTAATATCCGACTTTCAGATAATCTCTGCCGAAACGCGACATATCCTTGACGATGATTCTTTTCACTTCGCCGCTTTCAACGTCTTTAATCATACGTTGAAAATCGGGGCGGTTAAAATTCGTTCCCGAATAGCCGTCGTCGGCGTAAAATCTGAAATTGTCATATCCGTGTTCTTTCGCATACTTTTCGAGTATGGCTTTTTGATTTACGATACTGTTGCTGTCGCCTTGCAGGTCATCGTCGCAACTTAACCTTGCATACAAGGCTGTTATTTCTTCACCTCCGTTAAATTTTCTTTTATTGTTTTCCGTTAATTTTGCGTTCATAAGGTTTCTCCTTCCGAACGCGCCTCAACGGACAAGTCCTTGATAAGCACGCTTTTTATCTTATTTATCAGCGTTTCTCTTGCATTTTCCCGTTCTTTTACGACAACGATATATTCCGCGCCGTCTATCTCGTGTACATAGTTATATTG
>CAVLAV010000279.1:0-3175 GCA_963660735.1 bacterium | reverse complement strand
CACGCGGCATTGACGTAGGCGCGAAGAGTGAAATTTACACGCTTATGAACGAACTCGCCAAGCAGGGCAAATCGATAATAATGATTTCGTCCGAACTCGTCGAAATTTTGAGAATGAGCGACAGGGTACTCGTTATGTGCGAGGGCAGAAAGACGGGCGAACTCGATATAGCCGAAGCAAATCAGGAAAATATAATGAAACTCGCTACCGAGAGAAATTAAATGCTGGAATTTAGTATCAGGGAGAAAATTTTATGAATAATAAAGAAGTTGCAAATAAATACGGGGTCGCGCTCAATCTCAGAGGAAGAGCGCGTCGCGCAGGCGTTAAAACGGTTGAATACGTAAAAGTAAACGGCAAACAGAACATGATAATAATCGGCGCTACGCTCGTTTTGTTCCTGTTGTTTACCATTATCAGTCCCAACTACGCAAGCAAGAGTTCCTTGCTTACGATGATTAAAGACATTACGCCTTACGCAATACTCGGATTAGGGGTTACTTTTGTAATAGCGACGGGCGGCATAGACCTTTCGATAGGTACGGTAATGTTCGCGTCGTCGGTTATGGCGGGCGCGATATGTAAAGTCCCCGACGGAGCGTTGTGGCTTACTATTCCGCTTATGCTTGTGTTCGGACTCGCATTCGGACTTCTGAACGGATTTTTGGTTGCGAAATGCAAACTTCCGCCGTTTATAGGAACGCTCGGAACAATGCTTTTTTCAAGAGGAATCTCGGCTATGATAGCCGAAATAATTACTAAAAAGACTTCGGCTATAAAATATCCGTCTATAGGTTGGCTGCAAAGCGCGTTTTCCAATTTAAACGGTTTCCCGATAGGTATAGTATGGGTTATCGGTCTTACGATAATTTGTATGATAGTGATGTATAAGACGAAAATCGGCAGATACATACTTTCTATCGGCAGTAACGAAGAAGCAACCAGACTTTCCGGCGTAGACGTTGACAAATATAAGATGATCGCTTACGCGATTTGCGGTTTGTTCGCAGGGATAGCGGCTATATTCTGGACGGCTTCGGTTCCTTCCGTTTCGCTCGGCGAGGGTAACGGCAAAGAACTCGACGCGATAGCCGGCGTGTATATCGGCGGAACGAGTACTACGGGCGGTACGGCTTCGATTATGGGTACGATATTCGGCGCGATAATCCTCGTAGTTATCCGTCAGGGGTTAAGTTTTACTTTGCTCGAATTGAACAGTACGCTTACTTCTACGTTTATAACTTATGCCGTTACGGGCGTTATAGTGGTAGGCGCGGTTCTCCTCGATATATTTAAAAAGCAGATGGCAAGCAGAGTAAAGAAAGAAAAACAAGCGGAAAAATTTGCAAGAACGACTAAAGAAAAAATAGCCGAACTCAACCTTGAAAAAGACTACGCATTGTCCGCTAAGGACAACGCCGAGGCTCAGGTGAGAGTTAAAGAAATAGATACCGAAATAGCGAAACTTAAAAACGAGCTTAAACTCCGTTTACCCGGACTCAAAGCCGCGGACGCAAAGGACGCGGAGGCGGAAAAACGTCGTAAAGACGAAATAAGGGCGGCGGAAAAAGCCGAAAAAACAAAACGCTAAAAGTTATTCCGATAAAAATGCGGGGACACATTTTTAATAAAATATAGTTTTCTAAGGAGGAAAACGAAATGAAAAAATTTAAAAAACTTCTCGGCATAGGACTTGCAACCATCCTTTGCGCAACCACCCTCGTTGCCGGAACTTCTTGCAAAAAGAATTCCGAAAGCGACAAACCTACGATTGCGGTCATCGCCAAAGGCGAAACGCACGCATTCTGGCAAGCAGTTAAATCCGGCGCGATAGCAGCCGGCGAAAAGTACGGTTATAATATAACTTTCTCCGGTCCCCCGTCCGAAAACGTCTCCGACGCACCGTTACAAAGGACTAAACTCCAAGCCGCGCTCAATAACAATTCGACCAAAGCGGTCGTACTTGCCACTATCGGAACGGGCTTCCAGGACGAACTCGTTACCGCTTACGAAAAGGGTATCCCCGTAGTAGAATTCGACAGCGGTTTATACGATAACGGCGCGGACGTTACGCCCGGTAAAGACCCGAGAATAGGTAAAGTCGCTACCGATAACGTTGCGGCTGCGGCTCTCGACGCGGAGAACTTTTATAATTACCTTGTAGCCCAAAATAAGTTGGTTAAAGGTACCGAGTTTAAAATCGGCGTAATCCAACACGATACCACCCAGACCGGTATAGACAGGGCGGATGGCTTTATAAATAAAATGAAAGCACTTGCCGAAGCCGGCGGTTACAACGTAACTTGGGCGTCAAAACAAGTAAGCGAAGTAGGTAAATACGCTACCGCTTTGGCAGCCTTGAAAAACTCCTGCAATGCGATATTCATGTCTAACGAAGGCGTTGTAAACGAGGTTCAACCCACCGTTTTCACCGACGATTCGTATAAGAACATCCTTTTCTGCGGTTTCGATTGCGGAACCAAGCAGTACGACTGGATAAAGGACGCGGGTAATAAATACGCGCTCCTCGTCGGCTCGGTTGCTCAGGACTCGTATTCGATAGGCTATAAAGCGGTTGAACTTGCCGCAAAGAAACTTGCCGGCGAAACGTTTGAAAAGAACGTAGGTATAGCGGGACAATGGTATACTTCTGCCAATATCGAATCGCTTAAAGAGCAAAATATATTCTATGTAGGATAATACGTAAAAAAAAGAGGTTTACACCACTCATTCCCGCATTGCGCCGCCGTCGAGTTCTCAATCCCGCTCGACGGCGGCTTTTGTTTCTATGCGCTCAATATGACGTACTTTTTATCCACTATCGTCGGCGTTGCCGACACTTCCCTTCGGCGGGGGACGCCCCCTTTTCGTCAGGCTACGCCTGCCACCTTTCCCGTTTCATCGGGAAAGTTTACACCGAAGGAGGAAGCAAAAAGATTGTTTTTGTTAAAATTAAACTAAATTTAATCTTTACGCAAAACTAACCTCGCTTCCACCTTCGGGGGAAGTGGCACGAAGTGCCGATAGGGGATAAACCCCGCGGTAATTCACCCTCCCGAGAGTTTGCTTCGCTGCGCTCGCAAAGACAGTTTGTTTTAGTTGTCATTGCGAGGGAGCGTAGCGACCGCGGCAATCCGTTGGAACGAAGTACGGAGTATATACCGCGTACTTTTTC
>CAVLAV010000278.1:0-3175 GCA_963660735.1 bacterium | reverse complement strand
GACCGTATAGACGATATCAAGCACTGGTTTACCGAGAGCGCGCGCGAGGCGAACGCAGAACTCGGCAAAGAAATGGTCGAAAAATCGCTCGAATATTTAAACGAGGCAATCAAGTAATATGCACGGCATACCATCGCTTTGGCAAACGGTTATATTCAGAAATTACGGCACGGTTTCCGACGAGAAACTCGCAAAAGTTTTGAATACTACGCCCAAAACGGTGGAAATCGCCGCAAGTCGGTTAGGACTTGCGGCGATTTCCCGTTCGGACGAGTGGACGGAAAAAGGATTCGTAACCGTAATTCGCAATAACTGGGATTTGCTCTCTAACAAAGATATAGCGTACCTTATCGGTAAGACGAACGAAGAGTTTGAAAAACTGCTCGTCGAGTTCGATTTTTTAAACGTAAAGTTGGGAGATAAGCCGATTATCGGCAATTATAAGTATTATCCGCTTTCTAAGGAAGAGGAAAATATCACCGACGAAATAGGCGCGTATATAAAGAAAATTGCAAAAACGCCCGAAGTAAAACCTTTCGATTTTTATAAAAATTTCGTTACGCCGTACTTTAAAAAGTCGGACGAGTACGCCGTAAAGGAGAGGTTTCTCGCGCCGTACTCGGCTAATTACGGCGACGCGCTTAAGGACGATGAGTTGAACGATTATACTGACGAAACGCTTGCAAGAATAGCCTCCGTCGGCGCAACGGGGATATGGCTGCACGAAAGTTTGAAAAATCTTGCTAAATTTCCCTTTGACGAAAGCCTGTCGCAAGGCTACGAAAAGAGAGTTAAAAACTTAAAACGGCTTACCGAAAAATGCGATAAATACGGACTCGGCGTGTATATTTATTTAAACGAGCCGCGCAGTTTAAAACCCGAATTTTTCGAGAGATATCCCGAGTTGAAAGGACAAAAGACCGACGAAGGCGAATATTGCCTTTGTACTTCGGTGCAAGCGGTAAAGGATTACCTTTACGCGGCGGTGAAAAGCCTTGCCGAGGCAGTGCCGAAACTTAAAGGCGTTATGACTATAACTATGTCCGAAAATTCCACGCATTGCTATTCCCGCGCGTGGCGGGGCGTGAAAAATCATACCGACTGCCCGCATTGTAAAAATCGCAGACCCGAGGAGGTCGCCGCCGAAGTCAATAATATTATTGCTCGCGCCCTGTCCGACGGCAACGGCTATACAAAACTTATAGCCAACCTTTGGGGGTGGTCGGCGTTTATGGGTTGGAACGACGATATGACTTTAAACGGTATACGATTGTTGGATAAGCGGATAAGCGTGCTATCGGTCAGCGAATACTCTAAAAAGTTTGAGCGCGGCGGGGTAAAAGGCGAGGTCGTCGATTATTCGATTTCCGTCGTAGGACCGAGCGATTTAACGGTGAAAAGCCTGAAACTCGCAAAGCAACTCGGACACGATACTTTCGCAAAAATTCAGGTGAACAACAGTTGGGAGTGTTCGGGCGTGCCGTATATTCCCGCGTTCGGACTTATGAAAAAGCACGTAGACAATCTTAAAGAAACGGGCGTTTCGGGACTTATGCTCGGTTGGAGTTTGGGCGGCTATACGGGCGGCGCGTTGCCGCTCGTAAATATGGACTGCGGTAAAAACTTTGACGAAACGGAGTGGTATAAAAAGACTTACGGCAAAGATTTTGCGGCGGTTAAACGTGCGGTCGGGATTTTCGACGAGGCGTTTTCGGAATACCCGTTCAGCGTGGACGCGCTGTATTTCGGCGGTCAGAATCTTGCCTGCGGCAATTTTTGGAGCAGGAAACCCGTTGACAGAAAGTCCACAATGGTTTGTTTCACCTTCGACGATTACGAAAATTACGTTATGCCTTACGGCGCGGATATTTATATTTCGCAAATGGAAAAACTGCTTACGAGGTGGCAAGCGGGCATAGCCGCGCTGTCGGAGATAGACGGCAACGCCGCAACGGAAGAGTTAAAAAGAATGGCGAAAGGCGTTTATATACATTTAAGTTCGGCAAAAAACCTTGCTCTGTTTACGCGTGAAAAACGGAGCGGGTTTAAAGACGAAAACCTCGTTAATCGCCTTATAGAAAGCGAACGCGCATTAACGCTCGGCTTATACGACTTAATTTGCCAAGATGCCAAAATAGGTTATGAAATGACAAATCATTACTTTTACAACGCCAACCTATTGCTCGAAAAACTGCTTAATTTAAATTATTTAGTTTGATAAAAACAATCCGCCGTGAAAGCATTTTCGCTTTCACGGCGGATTTTATTATAATATGAGGATGCGGTTTTCTAAATTAGTTAAAATAGTCCCAAAAATGCTTATAATGGATAATATACTCCCATTACTTATCTCTTATTTTATGCTATCATTATAGAAAGATTAATTCGTTCACGGTTTAATTTAAAATACATGTGGCGACGGAGAAGTTATGGGAGAAAATTCGGTAAAAAAACGCGACGGCGGAAAAATTTGCGCCTACGCGGGTATAATTTTCGTAATATTCATATGGGGAACTGCGCCTAATCTGACGTCGTATTTTTTACGATACTGTTCGGCAACGGTTTATAGTGCGGCGGGCGCGTTGACGTCGGGCTTGGCGTTGTTTTTAATTTGTTTACCGTCGCTTAAAAGATTAAATTCGGATTATTTTAAGGTGGCCGTTCCTACGGGGTTATTCAATTCATTGGCTAATTTATTGCAAAAAATAGGTTTGACTTTTACCACGCCTACGCAGTACGCCTTTTTGGAAAATTTGTCTTGCGTAGCCGTGCCCGTGTTGTTGTTTGTGTTTATTCGTAAAAAGCCAGGCGTGCTGACGATTTTAGCGAGTGCGTCGTGCCTTGCGGGGTGCTTTATTTTAAGCGGTATGAATTTTTCAAACGGCGGCTTATCGTTTGGCAAAGGCGAAATTCTTTGCGCACTGGCAGGAGTTTTTTACGGTGTGAATATAGCGGCTACGGGCGTTTACGCTAAAAATCTTTACGCCCCGCTTTACGTTATGATACAAACGTGGGTGAACGTGATTATAAGTTCCTTAACCGCCGTCGCACTCAATTATATAACTATAAACGGCGAGCCGATTGCACCCGTGAAATTCGTGTGGGACGCAAAAATACTTTTGGAATTGTCAAATAATGTACAGTCAAAAACTCCCCAAATTTAAGCCGCTATCGT
>CAVLAV010000277.1:0-3192 GCA_963660735.1 bacterium | reverse complement strand
CGCATGAACATGTACGAATCCTGCCCGCATTTGGTAAGAATTTGCACAAGTCCCCTTGAATGACCGAACGGATCGAAATTGACCGCGGTCGTAGGTTTAACGCCGAACTTTTCTTCAAAATATAATTCACCTTCGCGGATTTGCCTTACGATACCCTCGCCGCACGGCATAAGGCAGTCCGGCTGAAGATACCAGCCGCCCATAATATGCCATTTACCCTGTTTTACGAGTTTTTTAATCTCTTCAAACAGCGCGGGAGCATATTTTTCGGTATATTTATACAGCGTTACCTCGTTATGGCAAAATATGTAATCGAAATCTTTGGCAAGGTTCGCCGCGCTCTGAAATGTGGATAAAGCCGCGGATGCGCCCTCTTCCCATTCCCATTGCCATATAGGATCGATATGTGCGTTACAAATTAAGTGCAGTCTTTTCATTTTGTAATTCCTTTTACAATTAAGAGTTATTTTCTCGTCTGCGACGAGAAAAGGGGTACCCCTTTTCGTTCGTTTTTTTATTTTCGGTTGTTTTATTTGATTCGTATGCCTATTTTATATAGCTTTGATATATACGCCCTCGCCCTCGTCAAGCACGAGTTCGATATTTCCGTCGGTCTTGCTCTCGGCAGTCTTGCGGATCATCTCGTATTCGCCCGCAGGAAGCGTTATTTTTACTTTGTTTTTATACACCGAAGAAAGATTTACGAGATAGTAACGCGTTTTGCCGTTTCTTTCAAAAACGGAAAGCATAATTTCGTTTTCGCACTCGACTTTTACGCCGTCGTCCGTATAGTTGAACGCTTTCGGCAACTCGCCCGTAAAAATACATTCGCTGTCGGGCAAGTCTTTGATTTCGTCTTTGGTAAAGCCGTTGTAATACTCGCCATAAGAAGTTACGCCTTTTAATTCGCTCGATAAAATATCGTCTTGAATGAGCGCGAAAAATTCGTTGATTTCTTCAACCCAATCGTATACCTCGGCTTTGTTGCCGTTCATGTCGATCAAGCCGCCCGCGCCGTCTTCGGAGTATTTCATGTCTGGATTGAAAGTAAAATCTATCGGAAAACACCCCGGGAAATAAGCAAATCCGTCGTTGCCGTAAGCCGCCGTAACGTGCGCCTGCAAAGCCGTTTCGCCTTTGGTCATATGCTTTCTCGGCGTTCCCGTCATCCATTGTCCCGCTTGCATATAGTTGTAGAACTTACAGCCGTATTTGCGCTTTTTTTCGGCAAAGAATGCATTCAGTTCAAACAATGCAACGTGCACCGAAGTCGGAACTTCTTTCCAAAACCCCTCAAACGGATATTTGTCCTGCGATATATACTCGAATTTCGCTTTAGATAAAAGCCCCTCTACGAGTTTATCGTAATAATTGAAACGATTTGCAAAAGTCACCGCCATATTACCCGTAAGCTCGAACGGCTTCTTTCGTTCGGGCATTCCGTTTACCGACCCTGCCATTCCTCCCCAGAATATTGCGTCGTTTATCGAGTAAGAGAAAAAGTTGAAATGGAATTCGAGCGATGGATAGTTTTCATCGAAAACCGTCTTGGCATGAGCCACTCCCTCGAAAGATAAATACCCCGCTTCGTCGCCGAAAAACACGCCCGCAAACGCCGGATAATCGACATATCGCCCGACTTCGCGTATAAACCGCTCATCTAATTTTTTCTTTTCTTCTTCCGATAAATCAGCCCATCCGAAATCAACGTACTTGCCGAAACATTCCATCGTCGGCAAATATTTAATATCGTATTTTTCGCAAAGTTCAAGCGTTTTCAGCTGCGTTTCTTTTCTGATATCATAACCATACCCGAATATGCGGTTTATGCCCGCTTCTTTCAATGCCTTAAAAACATCGTCGGTTAATCTTGACGGATAAGGTAAATTATCGTATTTACCGGTCGGTGCACAAAATATTGCCTGTATAAATTCTTTTTTCCCCATATCAAAACTTTTTACCTATGTTGTTTGCAATAAAATCTTCAACGGTATTGTTTGCGTCCGTACCTTCTCTGCAACGGGTTACGCCCGCATTTTTGCAGAGGGTTCTGAATTCTTCCGTAAACTTTTCTTCCGCAGCAGCTTTCGTTATATCCCCGCTGTCGAAAAGCACAATTTTTTGAGCGTCGGTAGCTACCGCAAAATATGCATCGAAATAATACATAAACGTACAATACGACGACGCTTTTACGCCATAGAGTCTTTTCAGATACTTATTTTTTATCGTATTTTTAAGCGTTCTGTCTGCATTGACTGCCGCTATCGCATCATTTATAAAACCTAAACTTTCAATGTGTTCGGCAACCGAAATATCGTGTATATACTCGTTACCGTGCCGAACGGGGTAATAATTCGGATTGTCGGAATAATACCCGTCGTATGCGTCGCAATATTTTTTCACATACTCACCTGCGGTTTTACCGAAATAATTATCGATAAACTCATTTCGCAAATCAATAGCTTTCAGTGTTTTATCCGCAGACTTTTTGCTCCAGATAAAACTGCGCATTTTTGATTGCCAAATGTTGTCCGCATCATATGCACCAAGAACAAGCAGCATTTCCGCCCCAACATCGGATATTTCATCCATAATTTTATCTATCGCGGTCATACTCGTTCCAAAATACGAAAGGTAATTATTATACGAAGTGTCATACAGCCAAATCATCAATGAACCGTTGTCATCACCTTTAGTAAGGTCAAGCCAGCCTTTCAAATTATTCTTGTATGCATCAAGTTGCCGTTCGTCTGTAAGAGAATAACGCATATCGCTATAATCGGCATACCAGATACAAAGATCTTGATCGACGGTTACGCCGTTTTTGGGCGGTTCTTTCGTATATTCGTAAGCAAAAGTAATTATCTTAAATGCTCGTTTCTTTAATTCCGTGTTTGAACGAAGATTTTTGAGCAATGCATTGCAAAATCTTACAAGCACACCGCTATAACCATATTGTTTTACTGCGGAAACACAATTTTCGCAAATGCAATATGCGCCGGCGCGACCGTCTTCTTGTTCGAACGTAAAATACTCAATGTCGGTATTTTCAACAATAAGTTTTTTCATATTCTCGGTTACAAGCGACAACGTAGACTTATTACCTACGTTATACTCGATTCCGTTCGTAAGACAAGGAACGTAACCGCCGACAGCCGAAGCATTTGCAGGGCAATATTCACTACCCCAATA
>CAVLAV010000276.1:0-3205 GCA_963660735.1 bacterium | reverse complement strand
GGCGAGGGCGGTGTATTTTACTTTAAGCGGCGCGATGAAAACGGTGTTTGTCTTGCCGTAGTTAATTGCGGCGAGTTGCCCGTAACCGTTGAGTTAAAAGAAAACTTAAACGAAATTATGTCTGGCGTAAAACTTGATAAAATCACTTTAAAAACCTATGATTTTACAATGTTTTACAAAAATAAAAATTAAAGATTGTGAATGAATACGAAAGAGTAATTGCCTCGCTTACCGCCGAGGCGGACGGTAAGTTTAAGGATTTTTCGAGTAAAATAGTCAACGCTGGTAAACCCCTTATAGGAGTGAGAACGCCGACTATAAAAGCGATAGTTAAAACGATAAGCGAAGAAAAGGCGAAAGAATATTTATCGGAGTGTAAATTTGAGTTTTTCGAGGATACGCTCGTATACGGTCTTTTAATTGCCCGTCTGCCGTTTGGCGAATTTAAACGCTACTTACCCGTTTATTTAAGCAACGTTGACTCGTGGGCGCATATAGATACTTTCGTTGCCTCCGTTAAGTGCGTAAAAAGTAATTACGACGCATTCTTCGATTTTATCAAATGCGGACTTTTCGAGGCGGAAAGTTTTTCCCTGCGGTTTAAAATTGTTGCGCTTATGGACTATTATATCGAAAAAGAATTAAATTTTATTTTAAATTCGCTTGAAAAAATTGATAAAAAAGGTTATTATAACGATATGGCGATTGCGTGGCTGTTATCCGTTGCGTTCGTCAAGCGTAAAGCCGAAACTTCAGAATATTTAAAAAACGATAATTTATCGACTTTTACACATAACGCCGCGATAAGAAAAATCTGCGACAGTTTCAGGGTTGCCGCGCAGGATAAAATCGAAATCAAAAAATATTTAAGGAAAAAATGAAATGGATATTTTAAAAAGAATTACCGAAGAATTCAAACTTAAAGACGATCGCGCGAAAAATATCGTCGCGCTTTTGGACGAGGGTAACACGATACCGTTTATCGCCCGTTACAGAAAAGAAATGACGGGGCATATCGACGATCAGATTTTGCGCGAACTTGCCGACAGGCTTAATTATCTCCGTAATATAGAAAAGAGAAAAGAAGAGGTAAGGTCGGCTATAGAAGAGCAGGGTAAAATGACCGACGAAATAGCGGCGGCTATCGACGCTGCCGAAACACTAACCGAAGTGGAAGATATTTACCGTCCGTACAAGCAAAAGCGTAAAACCCGCGCCACGGTCGCTATCGCAAAAGGACTTGAACCGCTTGCCGATATAATTCTGGCGCAGAACGTAAAAGAGGGAACTGCGGAGGATGTGGCTAAACCTTTCGTGAGCGAAGAAAAGGGCGTTGCAAACGTGGGCGAGGCGTTGCAAGGCGCGGAAGATATAATCGCCGAGAGGATATCCGACGACGCGGAACTGCGCAAAAAGTTGCGTAGAATTTATCTTAAAAACGCAGATATTTCCACTAAAATTACGAAAGCGGAAGAGGACGGCGCGAAAACTTACGAAACTTACGCCGACTACTCGGAGAGTGTTGCCGAAATCAAACCGCACAGGGTGCTTGCCGTAAACCGAGGCGAAAGCGAAGGGTATTTAAAGGTAAAAGTTGCAATAGACGAGGCTTTTGCAGTGCGCGTTTGCGAGGCGGCGTTCGTTAAAGAGGGCAGCGTAACAACCGAGAACGTGCGCCGCGCGGCGGAAGATTCCTACAAAAGGCTTATTCAACCGTCTATCGAGCGTGAAATACGAAATTATTTAACCGAAAACGCGCAGGAACAAGCAATCAAAATGTTCGACGTAAACCTCCGTCCGCTTTTGATGCAACCGCCCGTTAAAGATAAAGTTACTATGGGCTTTGACCCCGCGTACAGGACGGGTTGTAAAATCGCGGTAGTTGACGGAACGGGCAAGGTGCTTGCGACGACCGTCGTTTATCCCACCCCTCCGCAAAACAAAAAGGAAGAGGCGAAAGCCGAACTTAAAAAACTTATCGACAAGTATTCGGTAGACGTAATTTCGATAGGTAACGGAACGGCGTCGAAGGAATCCGAAATATTCGTAGCCGATCTCGTTAAAGATTACGGCGGAAAAGTCGCTTACGCCGTCGTAAACGAGGCGGGAGCGTCGGTTTATTCGGGTTCTCCGCTTGCGGCGAAAGAATTCCCCGAATACGACCTCACTTTGCGTTCGGCTATTTCCATAGCGAGAAGGTTGCAAGATCCGCTTGCCGAACTTATAAAAATCGACCCCAAAGCGATAGGTGTAGGGCAGTATCAACACGATATGCCGCCCGCAAGGCTCGACGAGGTGTTAGACGGCGTTTTGGAAGATTGCGTAAACAGCGTGGGCGTAGACCTGAATACGGCGAGCGGCGCGCTTTTAACTCACGTTTCGGGTTTAAACGGCGCGATTGCGAATAATATAGTGTCTTATAGGGAACAAAACGGCAAATTCCGCTCGAGAAGGGAACTGTTGAAAGTTTCCAAACTCGGAGCAAAGGCTTACGAGCAGTGCGCGGGCTTTTTGCGTATTCGCGACGGCGTGAATATTCTCGATAATACCGCCGTCCACCCCGAATCTTACGAGGCCACCGAAAAATTGCTTAAACTTTTCGGTTATAAAGACGAGGACGTCGCCGAGCGTAAATTGTCGGCTTTGCCGTCGCAAATCAAAAAGTACGGCGAGGTAAAAGCGGCGGAAGAGTGCGGTATGGGCGTGCCGACTATGAACGACGTCGTTGGCGAACTTCTTAAACCGGGCAGGGACGTGAGAGATTCTCTCCCGCAACCCGAACTCCGCACCGACGTAATGGACATTAAAGACCTGAAAGAGGGTATGGAGTTAAACGGCACTGTAAGAAACGTTATAGATTTCGGCGTTTTCGTCGATATAGGCGTTCATCAGGACGGTTTGGTGCATATTTCGGAACTTTCCGACGATTTTATCCGTCATCCGTCCGATAAATTCAAAGTAGGACAATCCGTAAAGGTACGCGTTCTCGGCGTAGACTTAAAGAAAAACCGCATAAGTTTAACAATGCGAAAAAAGCGTTGACAAACTCGTTTTAATCTGCTAAAATAAATAAGGTTGAAGTGCGCGTTCGATTTTGGCGCGTAACAAATATATCGGGGATGAGTTTCCCGTAATTCGGAGGAATCGTATGGATGAAACGTATTCAAAAGTAGTGTCGATGTTAAGCGAGCAACTTAACGTGGAT
>CAVLAV010000275.1:0-3206 GCA_963660735.1 bacterium | reverse complement strand
CGTTCGCCTCGCGCGCGCTCTCGGTAAACCAGTGCTTGATATCGTCTATACGGTCGAGTTTTACGCTGTCGGGGTAAAGAGCCATAAGTATGGAACTTTCGTACTTACCCGCGTGGTCGTAACCCGTGGCGTTTTGTACCGCCGTGGACATAGTGGGTATTACTTTTATCCAGTTGAACGGGTTGTTCGCGCCCTCCAACTGTTCGTAATAATTTGCGTAACTTTCGCTGCCCCACCAACCTTCTCCGAGCGTTTCTTCGAGATATTCCATAGTGGCGCGTTTTGCCGCCGTTCGATAGCAAAGCGTCATAGGCATCTCGCTTTCCTGCTCGAATTGATGATGTATTACGACGTAAATATTCTTAAACCCCGCGTACAAAAAACTTTTGAAAACGTAATAAACGTAGTCCTCGAAAGCGCGCTCGGGAACGTGTACCGTACCACTCTTTCTTCCGCCCACCGCATAACTCGACGGACTGTACGCTATAGACGGCGCGATCATCAACTCTTTTTTCTCCGCGAGTTTTTCCAAAAGTCCCTCGACGACGAGCGTGTCGCAACCGTAAGAACAATGCGGTCCGTGATATTCCACCGTGCCGCCCGCTATTACGAGCGGTATATTCTTTTCCTGAACGTATTTTACTTCTCTCGGAAAACTATGGTTAAGTAACATCTCCCGTTCCCCCTTTTAATCGTGATAGCCGAGCGTGGTATAGTACGCGAGGTTGGTCTGACGATTATCGAGCCTGCCGTATTGCAAAACGAACGGCTTATCGCTTTCGACTTTCATCGCGTACTGCGTTTCGTAAGGTACGGCGTAACCGCTCATATCCTTTTTCTCGTTCATTCTGAAACACCTTACCGATTTGCCCTTGACTACCCACTTTATATCATTATAGCACGGTTCGTCCGTAAAGTAAAGCGTAACGGATATTTCTATATCTTCCTCGTTGTCGTTTACTATTATTACGCTCTCGTGTCCTTTAAGTACGCCTTCGCCCGCGTGCGGCAGTTCGCAGTCGGGTATTATCCAACTTTTTTTGCCCATCGCGCTCATATTATACCTCCAACTCGATTATTCCCTTTTTAAGATAATCGGTGTAGGATTCGTAACCGTCCTTTTTAACCGCTATACCTTTTTCCCAACGGCAACCGAAAGTCGGTCCGGATATAAAGGTGTCTACTTGGAAAGTCATATTTTCTTCCAACGGATAATCGCTCGTGGTTTCCATCCAAGGCGCTTCGACTTCTATCATACCCGTTCCGTGGCAAGGTCCGTAAACGAAATTGTCCTTATAGCCGTTATCCACGAATTTTTGATAGAACCTCTTTGCCACGTCGCTTGCTATAACGCCCGCTTTGATTTGTTCGCAAGTCCACTCGTGCATCTGCCTGCAGAATTCCACGAGTTCGCGACGCTTACCTTCGAGTTTACCCATTATTACGGGCAATCCGATAGACGGCGAATATCCGTCGATTTTTGCCGAAAGGTTGAGTTGAACTATATCGCCTTTTTTGATTTCTCTGTATCTCGAACGCGAAATCGCGTGGCGGGTGCTTTCCTCGGAAAAGACGTACATAGGCAAGCCTTCGTATTCCGCGCCGTTCTCGTAAATTACTTTTTCGGCAACGCCTACCATTTGCAATTCGGTAACGCCGGGTTTTAAATTACGGATAACCTCGTCGGTGGCGAGTTCTATTATTCTGAAACCCTCGCGTATGCAGGCGAGTTCGTTTTCGCTCTTAATCTTTCTTAAATTGACCATTATATCGTTGCACTTTACTATTTCCGCCTTGGGGTACGAATTTTTAAGACCCTCGTAGATAGGAAGAGTACATTCGACGTAACTGCCGAGTCCTATTTTGATATTTTCGCCCGTAACGCCTATCGCCTTGAAAACGTCGTTGAAAGTGGACGCCTGAAGTTCGGGATAGGACGGGTCGGCGGACTCTCTGAACTCTTTAAGCACGAAAACTTTGTCGAGTTTGCCGAAATCTCTGCCGAAAATAGCCGATTCCGGTCCGACTAAAAGCGCGGCGTCGCCGCGAGCCGAAATTGCCACGCCCGCTCTTTCAAACAACGGCCAGAAGCCCGAAAAATATCTCGCGTTGGCGTAATCGCTCTCCGTAGAGGCTACGACCATTACGTCAAGTCCTCTTTCCGCTATCATTTTCGCCGCTTTTTTGATTCTCTCTTGGTATTCGTAATCGGGAATACACACTCTTTGCATAAATATTATCTCCTTTTTCCCCGCCGCAGCGGTATTTTACGATAATATTGTACACCCTGCAAGCCTCGTTTGTCTTTACAAAATCGTAAAATATTTTTGCACTTTCGTAAATATTTTTATTGACAAACAAAATTATTTAAGTTATAATCGAGGCATATGGAATACAAAGTCAAAACGCTTTCGAGCGTATTTTCGGTTATGGGAATAGTAAATTTGCACTTTTTCGAGTTCTCGAAAGATTTTACCACCAAAAGCGAAAACCACCCTTTTGCGGAACTCGTTTTCGTCAATACGGGCGCGCTTATAATTTCGTCGGACGAATACTTTGGCGAACTTAAAAAGGGCGAAATGATTTTACATACGGCAAACGAGAACCACGCGCTTAAATGCCCGCCTAACTTAAATCCCACGGTTATTATAATAGGGTTTACCTGCGAGGGAGAGGATTTAAAGTCTTTGAGCAAAGCGCCCGTTAAACTTTCCGATAACGAAATAAGCAAGTTGGCGGAAATAGTAAAAGTAGGGCGAAACGTGTTTAAACCGCCTTATAACCGCCCTACTTACGATATGAAAAAGAAGAAAAACCAACCGCGCGGCAGCGAGCAGTTACTGAAAATTTTACTCGAATATTTTTTTATAGAACTTTTAAGAAAGAAACAAACGGACGACGGACAAGCGCAAAAGCGATACGAATTCGACGCGAGCGAAATAGTAAAATACGTAGACGAAAACTTTTTGGAAAAGATAACGATAGACGAACTCGCGTTTTTGTTCGGCACTAACCGTTCGACTTTATGTAAAAGTTTCAAGGCTCTTACGGGGCAAAGCGTGAACGAATACGCGAACGAGAAAAAGTTGCGACTCGTTAAAGACGAAATAACTTTGACCGACAAAACTTTTACCGAAATAGCCGAAGAAACCAAATTTGAAAGTATACATTATTTCAGCAGATTTTTCAAATCGCAGACGGGTTTA
>CAVLAV010000274.1:0-3219 GCA_963660735.1 bacterium | reverse complement strand
TACCTATATTTACGGTATAGGCAGACCCACGGCGCAAAAAATACTTAAAGAAACGGGCGTCAACCCCGATACCAGAGTTAAGGATTTAACCGAGGACGACGTTGCGAAATTAAGAGAGTATATTGAGCATCACCTTAAAGTAGAAGGTGAACTTAAGAGCGAAGTAAGTCTTAACGTTAAAAGACTTATGGAAATCGGCTGCTATCGCGGCGTAAGACACAGAAAAGGTCTGCCCGTGAGAGGTCAAAGCACGAAGAGAAACGCGAGAACGAGAAAAGGTCCGCGTCGCACGGTCGCCAAGAAAAAGACCGCTACCAAGTAACAGGAGGAGGACGAAATAATGGCTGCCGTAAAAAAAGTAGTTAAAAAACGCAGAGAATTCAAAAACGTAGATAAAGGACAAGTGCATATACAGTCCTCGTTCAACAACACCATAGTTACCGTAACCGATGCTAACGGAAACGCTATTTCTCAAAGCAGCGCGGGCGCGCTCGGCTATAAAGGTTCGAGAAAGAGCACTCCGTTTGCGGCTCAACAAGCCGCCGAAACGGCTGCTAAAGCGGCTATGGAACACGGACTTCGCTCGGTCGAAGTATTCGTAAAGGGGCCCGGTCAAGGCAGAGAGTCCGCTATCCGCGCACTCGGTAACGTAGGTTTGGAAGTTACGCTCATTTCGGACGTATCGCCCATTCCTCACAACGGATGCCGTCCGCCCAAACGCCGCAGAGTATAACAGGAGGTACGTGAAAAATGGCTAAATATACAGACGCAAAATGCCGCTTATGCAGACGCGAAGGCGGAAAGTTGTTCCTTAAAGGCGACAAATGTTACAAGACGTCCTGCCCGTTCGAGAAACGTCCCGTTGCTCCCGGTCAGCACGGCGCAGACAGAAAGAAGGTTTCCGAATACGGACTCCAACTTCGTGAAAAACAAAAGGTTAAGAGAATTTACGGCGTACTCGAAGTTCAATTCAGAGAGTATTACGAAAAAGCCGATAAAATGAAGGGTATTACGGGTGAAAATATGCTTTCCCTTTTAGAGCGTCGTTTGGATAACGTCGTTTACAGAATGGGTATTGCGGTTTCGAGAGCGCAGGCAAGACAACTCGTAACTCACGCGCACTTTACCGTAAACGGTCGTCCCGTAGACATCGCTTCTTACGAGGTTAAGGTCGGCGACGTAGTAGCGGTTAAGGAAACGAAGAAAGACGCCCCCTACTTTGCTGCTATCAAAGGCGTACAAAAGAGCGGAAAAATGCCCAAATGGCTTGATTTCGATACCGAAAAACTGGAAGGTAAGATTATCGCCCTTCCGACGAGAGAGGATATAGATTCGCAGATAACCGAACAGATGATCGTCGAGTTGTATTCTAAATAATATACGTCGCATTAAGTAATTCAGGAGGTATATTACTATGATGGAAATTGAAACGCCAAAGATCGAGGTTACGGAAAGCGAGGACAGACGCTACGCCAAGATTATAGCCGAACCGCTTGAAAAAGGTTTCGGTCTTACCTTGGGTAACGCCCTTCGCAGAACCTTGCTCGCATCGCTCCCCGGGGCGGCGGCGCAAGGCATCAAGTTCGCGGGCGGCGCGGTTAAGCACGAATTTTCGACCGTTCCCGCCGTTAAAGAAGACGTTACCGAAATTATACTCAATTTAAAAGGCGTCGCGTTTAAAACCGCCACCACCGACGCGGACTTTAAAAAGATTTTAAGACTTTATAAAGTCGGTCCTGCGGTAGTTACCGCTGCGGACATCGCCTCGGATATGGAAGTAGAGGTTCTTAACCCCGACGCGTATATCTGCACGGTCGATAAAGGCGGCGTACTCGATATGGAAGTAACCGTCGGCAGAGGCAGGGGATATAAAGGCGCGGAAAACAATAAAACCGACGAAATAGACTATATTCCCATAGATTCTATTTACACACCCGTAAAAAAGGTGAGTTATAACGTGGATTCCACCCGCGTAGGTCAGAATACCGATTACGATAAACTGACGTTGGAAGTTTGGACTAACGGCGCGTTTTCGGGCAAGGAGATAGTAAGTCTTGCCGCGAAAATTCTCGGCGAGCATATAAGTTTGTTCTCGCTCAGCGACGTGATGTCCGGTCCTATCGTCGTTCCCCCCAAGGCGGACGTAACGGGTAAGATAAGAGAAATGAGCATTGAAGATATGGATCTTTCCGTTCGTTCTTACAACTGTCTTAAAAGGGCTAACATTCACACGGTTGACGATTTGACCAAGAAAACCGAAGACGATATGCTCAAAGTGAGAAACTTGGGTAAAAAGTCGTTGGACGAAGTTATTTACAAATTAAAAACCTACGGTTTATCACTAATGGAAAAGGAGGACTGATACAATGTCGGGCAAATTAGGTATGACCACCACGCAAAGAATGGCGGTGTTAAGAAATCAAGCGTCTAATCTTTTATGGTACGGTAGATTAGAAACTACCCTCGGCAGAGCGAAAGAACTTCGCCCTTACACCGAAAAGATTATCACGCTCGCTATGAACACCTATGAGGATACCGTTGAAACCACCGTTACCGTCAAAGACAAAAAAGGCAAAGACGTAACTACCACGGTTTTAAAAGACGGACCGAAGAAACTCGCTGCGAGAAGAAAGATTATGGCTCTCGTTTACGATATTCAGGAACAGCGCGGTAAGGAAACTATGACCGAGTTCAAGAACAGGACTGCGGGAGTACGCCACCCTCTTATCGAGAAGATATTTAACGAAATCGCACCCAAGTACGCTCAAAGAGCGGAAGAACTTAAACAAAAGGGCGGTTACGTGAGAATTTATCAACTCGGCGAGAGAAGAGGCGACGCCGCTCCTACCGCTATAATCGAACTCGTTTAATAATTCTTAAAAAGCGAAAAGACTGTCGCAAGTTTTAACCGACTTGCCACAGTCTTTTTTTATCGTTTTTTTGCTTTATAACGTACTTGTTTGTTTGTCATTGCGTCAATGCCGAGCGAGCAAACTTGCTTGCAAGGGTTTGCGAGCGATGGTATTCATAAAACGATAGGCGTTTTTCTTAAAAACGCTAAAAACCGTCAGGTTTTTGTAAGGCGATAGCCTTTATCGTCGAATAGGGTAAAAGCGACCGCGGCAATCTGTTGGAATAAAGGGCGGACTTATATACCGCATACTTTTTCAGTGGGATTGCCACGCCTGCGGCTCGCAATGACAACGTGTCTTTGCGAGG
>CAVLAV010000273.1:0-3243 GCA_963660735.1 bacterium | reverse complement strand
GTAAGTCCTTTTATGTTTTCGTCGAACAAGTGCAGAACTTTGGATAAAACGGAAGGGGAAAACTTATACAGTTTCAGAGCGTTGAACATTAAGCGATAGGTGTTTGAACCTTCGCCGTCCGAATTGAAATATACGGCTCGCGTTTCTTTCTTTTTTAAGACGAAAAACACGATAGACGTATCTTCGGGCAAAATGCCTATATTGCCGACAGGAATGAAGTCGTCATCCGAAAAAATCGTTTTCGCTTTGGATTTATAGTAAACCTTTTCAAGAAGTTTTTGATTGGAAAACGTTGCTTTATCGTTCAATGTTTGTGATGACGAAATATCTGTGGAATACTTATAGATTTTTCCTTCATGGTAGAAAAACAGCGTTAAGTGAATTCCGTCATAGGAATAAGCTTTATCTTCAAGCGAAAAATTGCCGAGTATGGAATAAGCGCAATCAAGAAGATCAAGAAAAGAAGTTTTACCGGAAGCGTTTTTTCCGATAAAAGCGACGGTGTTGTATACGAATAAACCGTCGGAGATTTCCTGAAGCTCGTATTCTTTATCTTCGGTCGTTTTCTTGGATTTGGCGGTGAAGTCGAGTATGCAATCGTTTTGAATGTTCTTGAAGCCTGAGGCTTTGACGTAAAGTAATTTCATGTTCTTTACCTCCGTGCTTATATTATACACGATAAAACGAAAATAAACAAGTATTTTGTTTAAGTTTGTGTGAAAAATATTTTTAAGACGGTTTCGCAAGAAGATAAAAACGAAATTTCGACAAAATTAAACGGTATGAGATGAGGAAATAGATGGCGTAATGATGGCTTTTGATAATTCTTTGTAATGCTAATAAATAAAAATAATTTTTCAAGGAGGTAAAAATGAAGAAAAACAACATACGAGATACCCCCGTCATCGTAATTCCGAAAGGTTACACGATAGACGACCTGATGGATTTCGACGACGAGGGATATGAAAACGGCGAGCCGGTCAGGTGCGAGGAGGTGAAAGTTGTCTTTGAATAGTGAAGAAAAGAATACGGCGTATGAAAAACTTACGCCGCAGAGAAAACAACTCGTTGACAAGGTAATGGAAAACCTTGAAAAAGGCAATCTCTTTTGGACGCAAGGTTGGGTATCGTCAGGCGCGCCGGAATCGGCTATTACAGGTAAGAAATATCGTGGAATCAACAACCTTTTTCTGTCGCTTATTGCAATGAGCGAGAACTACGGAGATAACCGTTGGGCAACGTTCAAGCAGATGGAAGAAAAGGGTTGGACTTTCAAAAAAGACGAAGAAGGCAACAGCCTTGCAAAGGGTAAGGGCGCGAGCATTGAGTATTACGAAATGCGAGATAAAGAAACGAAAAGACGTTTCGATAGAAGCGTTCTCGACGGAATGACGGCGAGCGAACAGCAGGAATATATGGATAAAAACGTGTATTGGCTACGCAAATTTTACCGTGTATTCAACTGTTCGCTGATGGACGGCGTACCTGTAAAAGAAAAACCGCAAATCGACGTCAACGACCGTAACGACAGAGCCGAGGCAATCCTTGATTATTGGGATAAAAACGAAGCGAAAATCGTGTACGGCGGCAGTCGGGCTTTCTACCGAACGGATACGGACGAAGTGCATTTACCAGAACGCGCGGACTTTAAGAGTATGCAGGAATTTTATTCGACCGCATTGCACGAAATCGGACACAGCACGGGACACGAAAGCTGACTTAACCGAGATTTATCGGGCAGATTCGGTAGCGAGGACTATGCAATGGAAGAATTGCGAGCCGAAATTGCTTCTATCTTTATGGAACAGGATTTGGAAATAGAGCCGAGCGAGGGACGATTGCAGAATAATGCGGCGTACATACAGTCTTGGAAAGAAGAAATCAAAGAAAACCCGAACGCGCTGTTTACGGCAATTACCGACGCGGATAAAATCGCAAAATACGTTTCAGGGAAAGAACAAGCATATAGGCAGACCAAAGATATTCAGTTTTACGCAATCGTTGAGGAAACGAACGCTTATTCGGAGCAAGTTTACAAATGCTGTATCTGCGACGAAGAAGGCAGAGTAAAACCGCTTATCAATTACGGTTTTGCCGACCGCGACGCGCTTGAAAAAGAGTTGGACAAAATCAAGGAACTCGATCTTTGGAAAGACAAAACATTTGAAGAAGTCGGAATCGACGAACTCAAAGAAAAAGGCGTGGCGGGCAAGGTGGAGCAAGAGAAGTCGTCGGAATACATACGACCTTCCGAACTTGTTGCGACGGAAGTCGCGGCGCGAGCATTGCCCGTCAGTATGGACGGCAGAGGCAAGGCGAGCCTTACGCGGATGAGCGACAAGGAAACGCTTGATAGAGCAGAAAGTTTTTATCGCAAGAAAGACGAAACGTTTTTCAAACTATATAACGGTAAAAACGTATTGCCGGGCGAAGAAAAAAGCGAATCGGGTTTAATGCTTCGACTTGCGATGTTCTGCGGAAACGACGAAGAGCAACTTCTTCGCTTATTCAAATCGTCGGGACAATTCCGCGATGAAAAACCGAACGCCTACTATATGAAGATGGCGAGCGAGAGTATGAAGTCGATACAAAGGATGAGAGAATCGGTTACGGCTGCAACCGTATCTTCGGGAGCGACGAAAGGCAAAGTCGGTATCAATTCAAAAAGATGAAGTATCAGGCAAACAGAAGTTACGTTTCAAACGACGTTGTAATGACACCGAAACCTTTGGCAAAGGCTTTGGTCGAACATTTTCAACCGCAAGGGAAAGGTCTTGAACCATGTGCCGGGTGCGGAAATATTTTAGAATTTTTACCGAATGCCGAATGGTGCGAAATTGAAAAAGGACGAGATTTCTATGATTACAACGGACGGGTAGATTACATATTTACCAACCCGCCGTGGAGTCAGATTCGCAGATTTTTAGAACACTCGATGGATGTGGCAGACGAAGTTTACTTCCTTATTACAATCAATCATTTATGGACAAAAGCACGACTTAAAGACATCGAAAACGCGGGTTTCCGAATTGCTGAAATATGCGTTTTCGATACGCCGAAGAATTTTCCGCAGAGTGGTTTTCAAGTGGGGATGATTCATTTGAAAAAGGGGATTCAGGGCGATATAAAATACACTCGGATAAATTACGAAAACAAATAAAAAATCATTTTCAAGGAGAAAAAAACTATGAAGAACAAATTTTTTAAATTCAGCGAAAACTATGCAAAGGTCATCAAACATCT
>CAVLAV010000272.1:0-3245 GCA_963660735.1 bacterium | reverse complement strand
GACTAACTCCCTGCTTTTGTTGTCTACCCCGATAATCGCGGTTTTATTCGCGGTTATAGGTATTATCGTTGGCTTGGCAGCCACGATTTTGGTTTTCGTCGTAAGGAACAAATCTAAAAAAAGTTCCGTGGACAAGCAAATCGAACAAATGTACGCTGACGCGGACGCCGAAATTAAAAAATTAAAGAAAGAAGCGGCGTTGGAGGCAAAAGAGCAGGACCTGAAACTTCGTAACGATTTTGAACGCGATACGAAGGAAAAACGCGCCGAACTCCAAAAAATGGAGCAAAGGCTTAACCAAAAAGACGAGTTACTTAACAAGAAGGATAACAATCTTCTTAAAAAGAACGAAGAACTCGAACAACAAAAACGCGATTTCGACAGACGCGTAGCGTCGCTTAACGCCAAGCAGGAGAAAATCGACAAGGAATACGAGAGCGTAGTTGCCAAACTCGAAGAAATTTCGGGTTACACCAAAGAAGAGGCAAAGAAACAACTTTCCGAGTCTATTTTGGACGAAACCCGCAGGGACGTAGCCGTTCAGGTGAGAAATATTGAGCAGGAGGCGAAGGATGAGGCGGACAAGAAGGCAAAGGACATAGTAAGCCTTGCCATTCAGCGTTGTTGCACCGATCACGCCTCGGAAATTACCGTTTCGGTAGTTCCGTTGCCGAGCGACGATATGAAAGCGAGAATAATAGGGCGCGAGGGCAGAAATATTCGCGCGCTTGAAAACGCGACGGGCATAGAACTCGTAGTGGACGATACGCCCGAGGTCGTAATAGTTTCGGGGTTCGATCCCGTAAGAAGAGAAGTCGCGCGTATCGCGCTTGAAAAACTTATCGCCGACGGAAGAATTCACCCCGCAAGAATAGAAGAAACGGTCGAAAAAGTCAGAAAAGACCTTGACGTTCAGATTAAAGAGGCGGGCGAGGCGGCTATGTTCGAGGTTGGTCTTTTCGGTATTCACCCCGAACTTATAAAACTGCTCGGCAGACTTAAATTCAGAACGAGTTATGGTCAGAACGTATTGCAACATTCGCTCGAAGTGGCGCACCTTGCCGGACTTATGGCGTCGGAACTCGGCGTTGACGTAAATCTTGCCAAACGCGGCGGACTTTTGCACGATATAGGTAAGGCGGTAGATTTCGAGGTGGAGGGTACGCATATTCAGATAGGCGTAGACCTTGCAAAGAAGTATAAAGAGAGTAAGAACGTAATTAACTGCATACAGGCGCACCACGGCGACGTCGAGCCGAAATGTATCGAGGCGGTACTCGTTCAGGCTGCAGACGCAATCTCGGGCGCAAGACCCGGCGCAAGACGCGAAACAAGCACCAACTACGTTAAAAGGCTCGAACAACTCGAAAAAATCTCGTCCGACTTTAAGGGCGTCGAGAAGGCTTACGCTATTCAGGCGGGCAGAGAAGTGCGCGTAGTTGTTAAACCCGAACAAATAGACGATAATCAGGCTATGTTCCTTGCAAAGGATATTGCAAAGAAGATAGAGGGCGAACTTGAATATCCGGGACAAATCAAAGTCAACGTTATAAGAGAGTCGCGTTATACCGAATACGCTAAATAATTTACTTGCGCCGAGCGAAAACCGCTCGGCGCAAATTATACCTTGCTATGGCAAAAATAAAGATTATCAAAAAGAAAATTAAAAATATTTATATAAGAGTCGATAAAAACGGCGAGCCTTATATAACTATGCCCAAATACGCAAGCGAAAAAGAAGCGTTGAAGTTTTACGAAGAAAATATCGAGCGCGTTGAAAGGATGGTTAAAAACAGTAAAAAGTTTTCTAACGCCGACTTTTTGAGCGTCGGCGAGATAAGCGTATTCGGAAAGAATAAGCGGTTACGCATAGTCAGGGGCGCAAAAAATTTCGTAGAAGAAACTGCCGACGAGTTTTGCGTTTATTCTTTGAATGAAACTGCCGACGAAGTAAGAAGACTCACCGAAAAATACTTGAAAGACAAACTTTCGCAAGTTTTAGACGAATATTTAATTACGTGGGAAAATCTTACGGGGTTAAAATCGAAAGGGTATACGATAAGAAAAACCCGTTCGCGGTGGGGCAGTTGTAATTGTGCAAGCGGAAAACTTAATTTTTCGTTATTTCTTGCAAACGCGCCGTTAAAGTGCGTTTCCTACGTGGTATTGCACGAGGTTTGCCATTTACGGTACGCCGACCACGGCGCTGGTTTTAAAAAAATGCTCGATAAATTTATGCCAAAATGGCGCAGTGTAAGAAAGGAATTGAACGAAGTTTACGCCGCGGCGCGCTTCGAGTAAAAAATTTTTCTTAAACGCCGTTAAAATCAGTTGATTTTAATTATGATTTGTTGTATAATAACGAGGTTGTTTATCGAGGTGTAGCGCAGTTTGGTAGCGCGCTTGGTTCGGGACCAAGAGGTCGTGGGTTCAAGTCCCGTCACCTCGACCAACGGATTGACCGCCCGCTTTTGCAAAAAAAATGCAAAGGCGGGCGGTCGTTTTATTTCTTGTTGGGAAAAAGTCGCTTTGGACTTTCTCCTTCGGGGGAAGTGTCGGCAAAGCCGACGATAGGGGATATATAAAACGTGGCATTTCAGCCGACTTGCTCTTTTTTTCAAAGTCTTTCCTCGAAATCCTTTGCCAAATAAAAAGCGTTACGCACCGCGTAACGCTTTTTATTTGGCAGGGGAGACGCGATTCGAACACGCAACCTACGGTTTTGGAGACCGCTACTCTACCATTGAGCCACTCCCCTAAAAAGAACGAGTATATTTTACAACAAAATTTGGGATAAGTCAATGGATTTTACGGCGTTTTAAATATTTATTTGAAAATTTTGCTTTTTCGTTTGTTAAAATCGAGTATTAAGTATATAATATAAGTAGTATGAACGACAAACTCGCGGTTAAACCGCTAAAAAAAATATTATATTCGGTTATTATCGCGCTCCTCGGCGCGGCAACGATAATATTCGGCGTTTTATACGTGGATTCTACTAATATCGCTTTCATTTCAAGGCATAAGTCGCTCGTAATAACGCTTTTTACTATTATTATCGCGTGTATTTCGGTTGCGGCGATAGTTTTTCAGTTATACGATAAAAGTTTCGTTTATAAAATAACGGTTATTACACTTGCTTTATTGACTTTTGCCGCCGTTATATTGTACGTGGTAAAAATAACGGGACTTTGGGAAAAAATAGGCAGTATAGAAGATTTACGGGAATACGTCGCGAGTTACGG
>CAVLAV010000271.1:0-3262 GCA_963660735.1 bacterium | reverse complement strand
GTAACAATATCTTGCGAGCAATTCTATTACCGAAACGTTGAATATCAGTATCATAGCCGCGGGGATTGAATGGGATACGAGGTAGCCGATAAATCTTCCTTCCACCTTTTTATCGTTGGGTTGCATAGAAAGCGCGAACGAGCCTAAACCTATCACGGCGAGTTCGAGCAACATCATCATTTGCGTGTCGAACGGGAAGAGTTCGTTGCGCAAAATGGTTATAAACGCGTACACCATAGTGAAGAGCGTTTTCATTAAAAAGAGGGAAGAGGATTTTTCGATATTATTTATAACTCTTCTGCCTTCCGCAACGACTTGCGGCATAGAATTAAAGTTGTTGTCCATTAAAACTATGTGCGCAATGTTTTTGGTCGCGTCGCTGCCCGTAGCGACCGTAATCGAGCAGTCCGCCTCTTTCATAGCGAGTATATCGTTTACGCCGTCGCCCGTCATTGCAACGGTTTTACCCGCGTTTTTAAGCGCTTTAACGAGTATTGCCTTTTGTTCGGGCGTAACTCTGCCGAAAACGTTGAATTTCGTCGCGCAGGCTATTACGTCCGCCTCGCTCATACCTTCTAAACTTACGTATTTATCCGCACCGTCCACTCCCGCGCGTTTTGCCACTTCCGAAACGGTAACGGGGTTATCGCCCGAAATTACTTTTACGTTTACGTCGTTCTTTTTAAACCAGTCGATAGTTTTTATGGCGTCGCGGCGGATATTGTCGTTAAGCGTAATCAAAGCGAAAGGTTTCATATCGGACGGAATTGCTTCGCCGCTTATGGACCTGTCGGAACGCGCCAAAAGCAGTACGCGTTGTCCCATTGCCGAGTAGTGTTTTATTTGATTTGCGAGCGACGAGGGGATAAACTTCTTTTCAATAATAAATTCAGGCGCGCCGAGCGCGAAAGTTCCGCAGTCGGTAAAAGTAACGGCTGAATATTTCCTTGCCGAGGAAAAGGGGATAGCCGCACTTGCGACAAGTTTTCTTTCCGAACCGAAATAATTACGCATTGCCGTTGCCGTTTGATTGTTGTCGGGCAGGGCGTGCTGCATAGAAGAAATTATATCCTTTACCGAATATTTGAATTTACTGTCGTACATAACGCAGTTTGCGACCCTCATTCTTCCGTCGGTAATAGTACCCGTTTTATCGAGGCACAAGACGTCTACGCGGGCGAGCATTTCGAGCGCGTACATATCCTGAACAGACGTATTTTTAGCCGCAAGCCTTATTACGCCGACCGCCAAAGCGAGAGTCGTCAAAAGGAACATTCCTGCGGGGATCATACCTATAACGACCGAAGTCGTGCGTTTTACGGTTTCGACGAGCCCTATCTGCGTAAGTTTTCCGCCGACCACGTAAATAGGATTGCCGTCCGACAAAAGCGCGGCGCGGTTGGTAAGCAGTACGCCTATGCTTAACGGAACGATAAGTATACCTACGCCGCGAATTATCCATTGCAGGGTGGTAATGAGTTCGGATGAAGTCTTTTTGAATTTTTTTGCTTTCGCCGACAAAGTCTGAATATATCTGCTTTCGCCGACTTTATCCGCCACGGCAAGCGCAACGCCGCTTACGACGAAACTGCCCGCGAGTATTTTATCGCCAACCTTTTTCCTTACGGGAACGCTTTCGCCCGTGAGCATAGATTCGTTGACTTCCATAGCGCCGCTTAAAAGCGTGCCGTCGATAGAAATTTGATTGCCCGCGGAAAATTTGACTATATCGTCCAAAACTATGCTCGTAACGGGCACGTCGATTTCTCTACCGTTACGAATAACCGTGGCGATGGGTTCGTTTAAAATCGAAAGCCTTTCTATGGTTTTCTTGGCTTTGATTTCCTGAACGATTCCTACGGTTAAATTTATCGCGTAGACGACTACGAAAGTAAAGTTGAAAATTCCGACCTTCTCTTCGGGGCGGGTAGCCTGAATATTTACGAATAACAACGCGGCTACGCAAACGACGCACAGCAGGTTAAAAAACGTAAATAAGTTGGAACAAATTATTTTGCCCGTGGATTTTGAGTAAACCTTGCCTTTTACGTTGGTTTGCAGTTGCGCCGTTCTTATTCCGACTTGTTCGGCGGTTAAGCCTTTGTCAACGTCGGGTTTAAACCTGTCGCACTCGGCGACTTCTATCGGCTTTTTCGGCAATTTTTTCTTATCGGTTTTATTTATTACGTGCGGATTGATATATTCGTCTATTTTATCGTCAAGACTATATCCGCTTTTATTTTCGTCAGACATAATTACCTCGTTATAGTAATGATATAAGTATAGCATATAAAGGCGAAAATTTCAAGATATTAAAGGGAATAATATAAAATAAATTGACTTTTCCGAGGTATTCATATATAATTTTAGCATAGTAAACTATAAGAGGTTACTCTATGAAAGCAAAAGTATTATCGACTTACGCCGATCTCATAATAAAGACGGGCGTAAATTTACAAAAGGGCGAAATGCTCGTTATAAACGCGCCGATAGACTCCCGCGAACTTGTGGAAAAAGTCGTTAAAAGCGCGTACAGGGCGGGGGCGAGAAACGTAGAAGTGCAATGGCTTGACGATAAAATAGCCAAACTCAACTATAAATATCGTTCTAAAAAGGAATTGACTAAAATTCCCGAATGGGTCGTAAAGCAAAAAGATTATTATATAGACGAAAAAACAGCGTATTTGCGAATTCTGGCGGATAATCCCGAAAGTTTAAAAGGCGTAAATTCGCAAAAAGTCGCCGCCGCGCGCAGGGCGAGCGGCAAGGCGCTATCCAAATTCAGAGATTACACGGGTAGCAACAAGTTGCGTTGGTGTATAGCGGCTTACCCGCAAAAAGAATGGGCGAAAAAAATGTTCCCCGAACTTTCCCCTTCGGCGGCAGTGAAAAAGCAGTGGGAATATATAGCCGAAACTATGCGTTTAAATTGCGACGACCCTATAAAGGCGTGGGAAAAGCACCAAGAACAAATAAGCAGGCGTTGCGAAATATTAAACGGCGCGAAAATAAAGACTTTTACCTATAAAAACTCGCTCGGCACGGATTTTACCGTAGGAATGCCTCAAGGCTATATCTTTTGCGGCGGAGCGGAAAAGGGCGCGCTTGACGGAATTTGGTTTACCGCGAATATGCCCACGGAAGAAGTTTTTTCCTGCCCCGACAGGCGCACGGCAAACGGCAAACTCGTAGCCGCGATGCCGCTTTGCCGCAACGGACAAATAATTAAAAACTTTTGGTTTAAATTTGAAAACGGCAAAAT
>CAVLAV010000270.1:0-3269 GCA_963660735.1 bacterium | reverse complement strand
AGCGGCGAAACGCGGCTTGCAATGCCCTTTTTCTCGCTTGCCGAACTGCTTTACGGTTGGCTTTATAATAAGTTTTCGGGGCTGTATTACGAATACCGTTTTAACCGCGGCGATAATACGCTTGCTATGTATCTTCTGAAAGGTCTGACGGCGAAAATGCGCGATTATTACACGGGAATTTATAATCGGTTCGGTTATTGCGTTGCAACGGTAGACGTGGAAAGCGGCACGTTAGACGGCAAAACGGAAGCGAATAAATATTACCTTATGTCGAAAAAGATTTACAGCAAGCGATTTTCAACGGATTGTTTTTCCGATTTCTTCACGGTAAAGGCGTTGCGTTCGCCCGTCGGTATCGATGATTTAAACGAATATGCCACGGAAAAAGCCACGTTCGGGGAACTTGCTATGCAGAACTCTTATTTTGTAACCGACCTGTTAAACGGGTTGAAAAACGACGAAAACAAGGAAAAGGAAGATTGAATATGAGCAGATACAAAAAGACGAATGTCGGAAAGATAGGTTATTGCGACAATAAGACGCTCGGAATCAAAGGTGCGGACGGCAAGATTTTAAACGGCGGGCATTACGTGTATATCCGTGAAGTGAACGGCGGCAAATGTAACGTCAACGTTATTACTTCGTTGGAAGATAGAAAAGGTATTTACGATTTAAGAAAAGTCGGAAAAGTCAAATACGGGCTATTATACCCTATTCCGAAAGGCGAAGCGGATTTCACGCGGTGGTCGGCAATTAACCTTGACGGCAATATGAAAAATATACCGATTTCGCAAATAAAAAATATCGGAAGTAAGAAAATAAAAAGCCGACATAAATTCTTTGTCGGCAAATACACGAAAAAATAAAAAATGCGGCTTGTATTTCAACAAACCGCGCGTTGCATTTGGCAACGATTATTTGCGCTTGGCTTAATGCCTACGCTCTATCGATATTATATGCAATTTTTTGACGTATGTCAACAATCTTACGGTAAAAACAAGAAAAAAATTGAAAAACGGAGTAAAAAATGCGGACATTTGAAGAAAAAGTAACTTATAACAAGAAACGTTATAAGACGGACAATTTTTCGGCGGGATATGTAATCGGCGTGCAAATGTATCACGATTACCCGAAGTATGACGAAAAAGGCAAAGCGGAAGCGCGGAAAACAATCGGCGATTTCAACGACCTTGCGAAAGGCAAAAACGGCGACAGGCTGGCGAAAGGCATAATGTGCGGCATACGCGACAGCGCGAACGAGCGGAAACGCAAGAAATAACTTTCCTTTATCAGCCCTACTCCGCGTAGCGGTTATGCTGCCCCGCAGGGGGTATAAAAAACATCGAGGTGCAGACAAATGCAGAATTTTTATCAGATAGATTTATTTAACCGAACAAAGAACCCGTTTACGAGCGAATATAAGATATACCACGACGGAAGCCATTATATCGCCCGCGAATCGGTAAAAGGGCTTAAAAGAAGCGCAAGGAAACGCGAACGTTCGGAACTTGTAAAGTTGTTCGACTTTCTCTTCGACGAAGCGATAAAAAGCGATATAGCCACCGACGAAGAAAAGAAACGGTATATCGAAGATAAATTTATCACCGATTACTGTATCGAACTGCCCGATATCAAAGACTTCATCGAAGTGAATTTCGTGCGCAAAATGCGTAATATCTGGCAACGCGAAAAACGGTTCCGCCGCAAGGCTTATCTTAACCGTTGGAATTATTTCGTAACGTTTACGTATGACGGAAAGAAGCATACGGAAGAAACGTTTATCAAACGATTGAGAAAATGCCTTGCGAATCTGCACACGCGGCGCGGGTGGCGTTATATCGGCGTAACCGAACGCGGCGAAGAAAACGGAAGATTTCACTATCATTTTTTAATGTATATTCCCGACGGGCAAATGGTCGGGCAACTGTACAAAAAGCGCGATTACAGTAAAAAGCGCGGAACGGTACAGGAAACTATATGTAACGAATTTTTCGAGAGAAAATTCGGCAGAAACGATTTCGAGGAGATTATAATGAACGTAAACGGCGGCAATGCAGTCGAATATTGCTTGAAATATATGCGCAAAACGAATACGCGCGGGATTTACAGTCGCGGCATACCTACCGAACTTACTAAAAGGTTAGATAAAAAGTATGATTTCGCGGCAGAAATCGTAAACGATAAAGTCAAAGACTATGCCTATTACGCACAAAAGTGGGTATTGTTTGACGGCGTTATCGATTACGACAGAGATATAAAACCCTTGACGTTACCGAAATTAAGGCTCGTATCTTAAAGAATACCGCGAAAAGTATATAAATTTCTTCGTTTTGCGCCTGTGATAGCACACGGCGCGATTTTGCGTTGCCGAAAACGGAATATTTACGACTAAATTGCCCGTAAAACACGTTTTTCGTTGCGAAAATAAAGATATAAGGCGCGTTCCAAAAGCGATTTAGCGTGGAACGCGCCTTTTATTTGCCGAAAAGCAGGCAGTTTCGGCAGGTAAATTGCGCGCCCCCTTGTCCGCGGCGCGCCAGCGCCGCGCTCGTACAGACAAGGGGGCGCGCAATACTCTTTTACTCTTTTCCTGCGGTAAAAAAAGTTAGATAAAAACGGTAAAAAACGATATAATTGAGAGAACCCGAAAAGGCGTTGCGACGTCGCAATTAAAGTGTTTTTCTCTTATATGCAGGCTCCCGACAGGGTTTTGCCCCCTGCAAGGGTTCTTTACGAAAGGATGAATTATATGAAAACAGAATTAAAGTTACGGCGTTGGAACAATCCTTATTCGCCGAAAGAAAAATTAAAAGCGTTGAATTTGCTGAAACGTTCCGACGTAGAATTCGTCGCGCACCGCTATCATTGCACTATTCAGACGGTTTACAGGTGGCGGCGAACTTACGACGGAACGATTGAAAGCCTTGAAAACAAGTCGCACCGTCCGCTTACTCCACACCCCAACGCGCAGACGGACGAAGAGAAAAAGCATATAGCCGACCTGATAAAGCGCAATCCGGATATAGGGCTTAACGAACTTTACGGAAAACTTCGGCTTAATTACGCGTACACCCGTAATCCGGTAACACTTTACAGATTTTTAAGGAAAAGTGGATTTTACGATACGAAGAAGAAATATTCGCCGTATAAACCGAAACCGTACGATACTCCCGTGCATATAGGCGAGAAAATGCAAATGGACGTTAAATGCGTTCCGAAAGAATGTATCGCCGATTCGATTATAGACGACGAACGGTTCTATCAGTACG
>CAVLAV010000269.1:0-3280 GCA_963660735.1 bacterium | reverse complement strand
GCAAGCAAGTTTGTTCACTCGGCATTGACGCGATGACACGGAAATTCAACTGTCTCTGCGAGGAAGCGTAGCGACGAAGCAATCTCCCGGGAGGGTGGAGGTCTGCGGAGTATATGTTTTCGTACTTTACTCCAAGGAATTGCCGCGGTCGCTACGCTCTCTCGCAATGACAAAATGATTAGGAGTTTTAGCACGAGTTTAATAACGACGAAAAAGCCGCGGCGCAATGCGCCGCGGCAATAAAATATCCTCTTTTACGGGCGGTAAAATTTTAAACCGCCTTTTTTAATGCTTAAATCAAAATCTATTCCGTCGTATAATTCGCCGTCTATCTGCACGGTAACGGGGCGGTCGAATTCTATTTTAACGTGTTCGGCGTATTCCATAGAAGTAAAGTTCTGTTCGAGAATTTTTCCTTGCATAAGTTTTATAAACGCGTGCGGTATGCGCGACTTTTTAAGTTTTCCCGCTATTACGAAGTCGAGTTTCCCGTCGTCTATAATCGCTTTGGGACACATTCTTATGCCGCCGCCTATTTGCGAACCGTTGCCCACGCAGGCTATGAGCGCGTCTTTTTCTTCCGTCTGCTCGCCGCGGATAATCTTGAACTTATAAAACTTAAATTTCATAAGGCTTACTATAAGCGAAATAACGTACTGAATTTTCCCCTTGAAAAATTTGGCGCGCCTGCAACGCTTTAAAATATCCACGTCTATGCCCGTGCCGATAACGTTTATGCCGCGAACGCCTCCACAAACCATATAATCGGTGGACTTGGGCGAATTGTTCAGAATAATATCGAGCGCTTTTTCCGTGTCGAGCGGAATTTTAGCCGCCGCCGCAAAGTCGTTGCCCGTTCCGCAAGGAATAAGACCTAAATTGACCTTTTCGGGGTCGATGCCGTTCAACACCTCGTTAAGCGTGCCGTCGCCGCCGAGCGCGATTATGTCCGTCGCGCCTTTTTCGGATAATTCTTTTGCTATTTCGATAGCCTCTTTTTCCCGCGCGGTGTAGTGCGCGGCAAATCCCACGCCTTTTTCGTTGAGTATCCCGATAACCTTTTGGGCTTTCTTCGCCGCTTTCCCCCTGCTTGCGTGAGGATTTATTATCAAATCGTACATACCCCTATTATATAATATACTTAAAATAAAATCAATCGAATAAAACCCAAAGTAAACTCAAAATAAACTTTTTGGAATATTTTTTTCAAAAACGCTTTAATCGCGCATAAAAATTATAATTTGGATTGACAAATCGCGGCTTTTGTCGTAAAATTGTATCGTATAATTTATTATGTAATGCGCGCGCGAAAACCCAAAGCGCGTGCGAGGAAATTTTTTAACGGGAGCAATATATGAGCAAGATTTTTAAAAGACTGCTTTGTGCCTTACTCGGTATGATTATCGGTATGGTAAGCACGCTCGGCGCGGTTGCGACTACCGTCTACTACACTTACGGCAATCTTACCGTAGGCGACGTGAGCAACAACAAATATAAAGACGCGCTCGGCAATCTCAACTCGTTTTCCATCGAGGACATAATCGGTTTAGCGATAAAGGGCGGTAAATCGCCCGAGAACTACACCTTTGCCGACCTCGAACAGGACTACGGTTTTGACCTGGTTGCGTTTATCAACCAACTTGGCGGCGGCGAGGAAGAAGTTATTTCCACTGCGGAATCCAACCAAAAGTACATAGACGATCTTAAAAAGACCTCGGTTTTCACTCTTCTTAACGGCGACGGATTCCAGAAATTTTTAAATAACCTTTCTTACGGCGCGGTACTCAGTTTTATCCCCGCGGATCAGTTGTTTGCCGAGCAGGAAAGGCTTAAATTGCGCAGGTACACCCTGGGTGAAATGAATCAAAAGGACGCCGCCGGTCAGACGGGACTCGTAAAAGCCTTGCGCGACGTGCGCGTGGGCGGCTTGTTGCCCCGTATTTTCGATTACGACGAGCAGACGGATAAATATTCCGTAAAAGAGGGGTTCTATAAGGGGCTTAACGTTATAGCCAACGTGGAACTCGATTCGTTTATAGATATCGTAAACAAAGAATCCGATTGGGCGACCGAGATCTGCGAAGGCGGACTTTCTTCCGTAGGCAAACTTTCGGTAAGGGAGATACTCGACCTTTGTCAGGTCCCCGAAAGCACGTCTAAATACGTCGTTTCGCTTGTCGGCGACTTGCAGGCGCGCGATTTGTTCACTAAAAACGACGAGGGCAAATACGAATTCAAAGCGGATAATCTTTACGATAACATTAAGGTCGGCGGCGCGTTCGGATTGGAATATCGCGACGACGGACTCTGGTATACGAGTAGCGGCGAAGCGGCAAAAGGCATTATTCAGACCGTCGCATCGGTCAACCTTAAGGCGCTCGTACACGCTTTTTCGGATAACGAGAATAACGACGTCCTTTCCATGGCAAGAAAAGTCGCGCTTGTATTCGGCAACTTGTCGATAGGCAACGCGCTCGAAATGATAGGTTACACCAAGGGCGAGGACGGCACGTGGACGAATAAAAACGGCGAAGAGCCCAAAATGGCGATTTTACCCATATTGAGCGATTTGAAACTCGACGATATTTTCTACGGTTCGGAGGCGATGTCGGTAGGGCGCATAAGATTTAAACTTATGAGCGCGGTTAAAGGGTTGCTTATAGAAAAAGGCAAAGCCGATATTACCGTGGGCGAGGCGTTCGGCGGAATTATAGGCATAACGGCTACGAGAACTGACGGAAAAGTTACGTTTACGGGCAAAAACGGCAACACGCTCAACACGGCGTTCGTTAAAGCGCTCGAAACGCCGGTTATGGACTACGTCGAAGCGTTAGGAAAGGAAGATTTTAACACGAGCGAGTTCGTTGCGTTTGCCAATACTCTTTTAGGCGATATCAAACTCGGCTATTTCGTCGGCGCGGACGACGCAAGCGGCAAGTGGCTCGATAAAAACGGTGACGCGGTTGACGAAAAATACGCCAAAATTTACGACGTAACCGTAAGTCAGATACTCGTTCCCGTTCTGAACGGCGAAAAAGACGTGCTTAAAATAATAGTCGACGTTTTAGGTCCTACTTCCACTATCGGCGATTATATCGCTCCGTTTATCGGCATTACCAAAAACGCCGACGGCGAGTGGGATTATTCGGACGTTTCGATACCTTATCTTTCGCGTTTTTCGGGCGTGGTAAATAAGGTGTTAGACCTTACGCTCGACAACTTCACGTCGGTAGATAAGGCTAAAACCGCCGTTAAAAACGTAATAAAGAGTTTAAGAGTC
>CAVLAV010000268.1:0-3294 GCA_963660735.1 bacterium | reverse complement strand
TTTGCTTCCTCCTTCGGGGTAAACTTTCCCGATGAAACGGGAAAGGTGGCAGGCGCAGCCTGACGAAAAGGGGGCGTCCCCGCCGAGGGGAAGTGGCACGAAGTGCCGATAGGGGATTTTCCGTCATATTAAGCGAAAGCAAAATTTGACGCCGAGTAATTAAAAAGCAAAAATCAACTTATTATTTCTTTAATCTTTTTAGCCTTTTCTACGTCCTGCTCGCTCATAGAGCCGCAGTCTTTTAAATTGCGCTTTATGGTATTGCGGCGCGTGAAAATCGCGTCGAAAATACGCACTATCCACATAACGGGCAATAAAAACGGGCATTTGTTAAGCACGGGGTATCTTAATTTTAAAGATTTGAGCGGCGGGAACAGCCTTTTAAGCAAATATTTGCGCTTGGTCTTTTTAACGCCCTCCGCGTCCGTACCCATAAGCGCGCTCGATTTGCCCGTGCCGTAAACTCCCCCGTCAAACAAAAAGTCGGTGAGAATTTCGCTGTCCTCGTCCATTTCGGCGTCGCCGAGCCAACATCTTGTTAGTGCAACTATCTTTTTATCGAATTTTGCCGCGCCTATTTTTTCGAGTTCGGCACAAACGTATTCCTCGTCCATATCCGTATGCTTTTTACGGAAAAGCCACACGTCGCACAGCGTTTTTACTCCGCAACCGCCGTGAATAAAATGCTTATACGCGTGCGCTATCAAAAATATATATTCGTCCTCGGTTTTCAGTCGCATACGCGGCGAACCGTCCCCTACGGGAAAAGTCTTTTGCCAAAAATCGGTAAAATACCCCGCAAAGTCGGTAAGCGACATAAGCGATTTATGCGGTTCTATGGTAACGCCGCCCTCGGCGTGCCACACGTCGTGATCCGCGCCCACGCAGGACGTATCCTGCTCCAGACCGCACTCGGTCAACGCCTCGCGCACGACGGGCATATCCTCTTCCTTTACCAAAAAGTCCACGTCGCAGGAAATTCGCATTTCGGGGTGAGGATAAAGCGCGCGCAAAGTAGAACCCTTTATGGGCAGATATTCTATTTTCTTTTCGTCGAGTTTTTCAAAAATCGCGCCTTGGTAAAATTCCTGCCGAACCTGTTGTCCGACCACGCTTGCAAAGCGTTGTTCCAAAAGATTTTTAACCTCTTCGGGCGCGGACGACTTTTCAAACGCGAAATGCGCGAAAGACCACGCGTTCTGCATAGCGGTATACCTGCAAAAATCTTTCCATTCGGAATAATTTTCGCACTCCGCAGTTTTACCGTTCAACGCGCACTTTACCGCGTTTATAAAAAACTCTTTTTTTTCGTCCATTTTAACAATATTTCCCGATAATCGCTTTCATTTCGTCGTAATGCGCAATCATATCCTTCGCGAGTGCGAGTTGACATCTTGCTCTTACCAGATTGTGCGCTCTGTACTCGGTTTTAAAATACACGTCGCCGTCGAGATAATCAGTTAAAAAGCGAAGTCCGCACTCTATCGTCATAGTTATCGCGCCGAGCGCAAGCGTATCTTTTTCCGCTTGACAAAGCGAATCCGCGACTTTGGATAAAAATCCGCGCGCGAACGCCTCGTATTTACCGATATCGATTTTTACGAGCGAAACGTCCTCTTCGTCCTCGTCGCAAGTGTTGGCGGTAAAGCGTATAGCGTCGCCGAAATCGAACCCGACGAGTCCGGGCATAACCGTATCCAGGTCGATAACCGACAAATGTTCAAAGGTGTCCTTATCGAAAAGCACGTTATTGCACTTGGTATCGTTATGCGTAACCTTTAACGGCAACTTGCCCTCACGTTGCATTTTGTACATTTTCGTAGCGGTTTCTTCAAGGGCTTTATATTCAGCCACGTCGTTCATAACGCCCTCGCGCCTGCCCGCCGCGTTGCGCTTAACCGAATTATCGAAATTTTCGTAGCGCATTACCGTGTTATGGAAATGCGGAATTGCTATGTTGAGTTTTTCTACGGGGTAGTCGGACAAATATCCATGAAATTCCCCGAACGCCTTGCCCGCCTCTTCGATAACTTTAAGATTACTCGTTATATTAAAAGTAACCGAGTCGTCTATATACCTGCAACAACGCCAAAAGCCGCCGTCGGAGTCGGTTATATAATATTTACCGCCTTCGGTGCGTCGATAATGCAGCACGAATCTCTTCGCGCTTATACCCGTGGACTTTATCTTGGCGCGGATATATTCCGTTAAGCCTACGATATTGTCCATTACCTCTACGGGGTTTTTAAACACGTAGGTGTTTATGCGTTGCAAAATATAGTCTTTAATCTCGCCGTCGCGGATAAAATACACCTTATAGGTGGTGTTGATATGCCCGTTGGTTACGAGTTCAAAACTACTGTACTCTCCTGTGATGCCGAACTGACGGCAAATATTTTCTATTTTCTTGTTCATTGCCTTAATAGTTTAACATACTTAAACCGAAAAAGCAAGCAAAAGCCGAAAAAAAGGTCGCATTTTTATCCTTTTAAGATAATAAATGCGACCTTCGCTTTTTGTTGGTTTTAATGCGTTACTCCGATTCTACCCAAAACTTATTTGCGCGGTTGATACGGAAGAGTTATTTCGCCGTCTTCGCCGCCTTCGCCGGAAGTTTTTATAACGTCTTCTTCCTCAAATAAAATTATGCCGATATCGGATTTTACCCATTGTTTTTTTGCACTTTTCATATAAACAGACATCATTACTTATCGGTATTGAAACCAATGTTAGTCGTCGTAATGTCACCGGTCAAAGTATTCACGGCATCAGACGAGCCAGTAGTAAGTACGTCCGACACTACCGTAAGGACTTGTGCAATTGCTTTTTCGTATTCTTTTTTCATATTAAGTTACCTCACTTTAATTTCTTTTATCATTCTTGAGCTTGAGTATTATCAGTATTGCTGCTGTACTCTTCCGCAGCTTTGCCGTAATGATAGGTTGCAAGTATAAACGCTTTTTCGGCTTCACTTATAGTTTCAATTGTAGCCGCTTTTGCGCAGTAACCGTTTACGGAAACAGTTATAGTTTGCGCCGCGTTGGACTCGCCGTTCTTAGTCACGGTAACGGTATAATCTTTGTCGAAATCGGTTGCGACTATACCCTCGGAAGTCCATACTTTGTAATCGCCGGATTCCGTCCAATTGGCTGCTTTAATCTCTGTTCCGTCAATTTTTATGGTATAATCGACTAATTTAGTATCTTTTTTAATATACAATACGATTTTGTTCGTATTGGAGTAGTTTACCGCGGCGGATTCTATAATCGTAGCAGTACCTTCACTCTTGAAATC
>CAVLAV010000267.1:0-3297 GCA_963660735.1 bacterium | reverse complement strand
GTCACAAACAACTGAATATCCATTGCGGTAAGGTCGGTTATTTCCGTTTCGCCCAAAGCGCCACTTATCTGCTTTCGTATAATGCAATCGTAACTATCGACCGTTCGTATTTTACAACTCGGTTTAACGTAATTTTCAAGCCATATATTCAACCATTCTTTATACTTCATAATGCTTACTCCTCAAAAATTTTCTTTTTTTATTATACTTTTTAGTAAAATAAAAAGAAACCACAAAAAAAGAGAGGGCGTTTACGCTTGTCCTCTCTTATATTTAAATATGGAATATACGCTCTATCGGTTATTCGGCGGGATATTATACGCCGTCAGTTCTTCGAGGGGATTGCCGCGGTCGCGTTGCTCCCGCGCTCCCGTACAATGACAATTCTTTTTACGGCATAAAAAACACTGCGCCGACTGCGAAATATAAAAACGCAGTCGGCGCACTATATATTATTCTATACTATTTCTTTATCACGCTGACGTCTACGGATAAACCGTATTTGCCGTCCGAGCCGCGCTCGAACGTAAGTTTTCCGTTTTCGCCGCGCACTACTTTACGATATCTGCCGCCCGTGATTACCGCGTTTACGTCAAAATCGTAATCGAAAGGTCTTTCCAGATACGATTTCAATTCTTCCGCGCCGTCCGCGTTGAGATAACCTACGTGATGAAAAGCGTTCATATCCCAGTCGAACACGTAAACTTCTATCTCGTCGCCGTTCAGCAAAAGTCCCGCGCGTTTGAGTTCCTGCTCGGCAAATTCATACGCTTTGTCGCCCTCGTATTCTTCTTTGAGTTCCTTGGCTTTAAGCCCGTCGAATTTACATAGTTTGCCGCACTTTACGCCCGCCTTGATTTCCGCCTCGATTATCTTGGAAATTTTAACGCCCTCGTAATTTTTGCCGTCCGTACCGAAAACGGGTGCTTCGAGCGAAAAAACCACGTCGGACAAGTCGTAGGAAAGGCGTTTTTTGCGTTTTGCGCAAAGATATTCGGCAATTTCCTGCATATCCTCGGGCGGAGTCAGTTCAAAGGCTTTTTTTTTAGGCTTTTTTGCGGCGAGTTTTTCGACTTCTTCCGCCTCGCCGTCCAAACTACCCTCTTCGTCTAAAATTATTTCGGTTTCCTCGTCGGAATATTCGAGCGGCACTTCCTCTAAATCTTCGGCAAGTTTTTTATCAATCATTTTTATATTTCTCCGCTTGCGATTTTATAAGTTCCGCGTCGGCGAAATAATTTATACGCATAGCCGACTTTACCTCGTCCAAAGTTTGAGCCGCGACTTTTTCGGCTTTCTCGCTGCCGACTTTGAGCATTTCGTACACGGCGGGAATGTCTTTTTCAAACTGTTTTCTTCTTTCGCGAATGGGCGACAAAATCGACTGCAAAACGGCGTTAAGGAATTTTTTAACCTTCATATCGCCGAGTCCGCCGCGGCGGTAATGCGCTTTGAGTTCGTCCAGGTTGGCGTACTCGGGTAAAAATTCGGCAAAATGTTCGTCGCGCGCAAACGCGTCGAGATAAGTGAACACCGCGTTACCCTCCACCTTACCGGGGTCGGTAACTTTTATATGATCGGGGTCGGTGAACATACTCATTATTTTGGTCTTGACTTCCGCCTCGGTATCCGACAAATAGATGCAGTTGCCGAGCGACTTGCTCATTTTAGCCTTGCCGTCCGTACCGGGCAGGCGCATACAGGTTTTGTTTTGCGGCAATACGGCTTTTGCCTCCACGAGAGTGTCGCCGTAGACCGAATTAAACTTTCTTACGATCTCGTTGGTTTGCTCTATCATCGGCAGTTGATCTTCACCGACGGGTACGATATTCGCCTTAAAGGCGGTTATATCCGCCGCCTGACTTATGGGATAAGTGAAAAATCCTACGGGAATACTCGTTTCAAAATTGCGCATCTGAATTTCGCTTTTTACCGTGGGATTGCGTTGCAGACGCGAAACGGTTACGAGGTTCATATAGTAAAACGAAAGTTCGGTAAGTTGCGGAACTTGCGACTGTATAAACATATTGCACTTGTCGGGGTTAAGTCCGCAGGAAAAGTAATCGAGAGTAACCTCTATTACGTTTTGTCTTACCTTTTCGGGATTTTCGGCGTTGTCGGTCAAAGCCTGCGCGTCGGCAATCATAACGTACATAGCGTCGTAATCGCCGCCGTTTTGTATCTCCACTCTTCTCGCGAGCGAGCCTACGAAATGCCCCACGTGTAATCTGCCCGTAGGTCTGTCGCCCGTTAAAATAATCTTTTTCATTTTAGTATCTCCTCGGATAATTCCGTAATTTTGCGTAATCTGTGATTTAAACAACTTTTGGAAAGGTTGAGCCTTTCGGCAAGTTGCGACAGCGTATCGTTTTTATACTCTTCTCTCGCCCTTGCCACCGCCTCGAGTTGCGGGGGCAGTTCGCCCACCGCCGCGCGCAATTTGCGTATGGCGAGTATCTGTTTTGCCGACGCGTCCATCTGCTTGCTCATATTTGAAATTTCGCAGTTGAGTTGTCGGTTATAGTTATTGTTAAGGTCTTTCTCGACCGAAACTTCGGCGAGTTTGTCCGCGCTTTTTTCCGCGCCCACGAGGGATAAAAACTCGGCTATTTCGTCGCGGTTTTTAAGGTAGACTATAAAACTTTCCTTGCGGCTTATAAGTTTGGGCAGAAAATAAAGTTCGCTTAAAACCTCGCAAAAGTCGGTTGCCGAAACGTAGTTGGCAAAAGTTACTTCGAGATGATAGCCCGTGGACGACGAACCGTCGGTTTTAGGCAAAGTAACGCTCCCGCCGCCCGCGAACGCGCCGCATACGTATGCGGCGCGTTCGCCGTCGGTCTGCAATAAGTCCCATTTTAAATCGAATTTAAGTTTTACGCCCTCCGCGTCCACCGCTATTATTCCGAGGTCGTCCAAAACCTCGGTCGCGTCGGACAGATAAGCGCATATATGGCGCGCGCGCTTTTTGCCTTCCTCGGTTTTAACCTGCGCCTGCAAAAAGTACACGTCGGCAAAATATTTGGCAAAAACCTCGGGCATAGCGCGATTATCCGCACTTATTTCAAACCCGATTTTTCCGCCCGTAAGCGACAGAGTTCCCGCCGTTTTGAGTGCGGCGGATAAAAACGCCTTTTTCTCGCTCGCGGCGGAAAATCGTTTTTTAAGTATTTCGTTTTTTACTTCTTCCGAAAAATTCATCTTTTTCCCGCCCGTATACCGTTTGCTTACAAATTAAATTTTAAAATTTCCGTGTCATCGCGTCAATGCCGAGTGAACAAACTTGCTTGCAAGGGTTTG
>CAVLAV010000266.1:0-3302 GCA_963660735.1 bacterium | reverse complement strand
ACGTCAAGGTGTTTAGGACCGGTGGCGTCCGCGGTAATGAACGGCAAGTTGATGTTGGTGGAACTCATACTCGAAAGTTCGATCTTGGCTTTTTCGGCAGCCTCTTTAATTCTCTGCATCGCCATCTTATCTTTGGAGAGGTCGATACCTTCTTTGTTCTTGAAGTCCTCGACTACCCAGTCCATAATTCTCTTATCGAAGTCGTCGCCGCCGAGCATACAGTTACCGTTGGTCGCGAGAACCTCGAACACGCCGTCGCCTATATCGAGGATGGATACGTCGAACGTACCGCCGCCGAGGTCGTATATCATAACTTTGTGCGAAGTTTTATCTTTATCGAGTCCGTAAGCGAGCGCCGCCGCCGTGGGTTCGTTTATAATACGCAAAACGTTAAGACCCGCGATTTTGCCCGCGTCTTTGGTAGCCTGACGCTGACTGTCCGTAAAGTAAGCGGGGCAAGTTATAACCGCGTCTTTTACGGGTTCGCCGAGGTAACTTTCGGCGTCCTTTTTAAGTTTGGAAAGTATCATCGCGGAAATTTCCTGCGGAGAATACTGTTTGTCGTCTATGGTTACTTTATAGTCCGACCCCATATGTCTTTTAATGGAAATAACCGTCCTGTCGCTGTTGGCGACCGCTTGTCTTTTAGCAACCTGACCGACGAGTCTTTCGCCGTCTTTTTGGAAACCGACTACCGAGGGGGTAGTTCTCGAACCTTCCGCGTTAGGAATAACGACGGGCTCGCCGCCTTCCATAACCGCCACGCAAGAATTTGTAGTACCTAAATCTATACCTATAACTTTACTCATAATTTTTTACCTCTCTTTTTGAATATTCCTAATTTTTATATCGTTAATCGCGTTATTTATCGACTTTTGCTATTTTATTACCGAAACCTGCGCGTAACGGATAACCTTTTCGCCGAGTTTGTAACCTCTGCCGAAAACTTGTTTTACGCTACCGCCCGTTTCGCCCTCTTCCGCCTCAACCTGCATTACCGCCTCCGCGGAATTCGGGTCGAACGCCGAACCGACTTCGGGAGAAAATTCCTTTACGCCGAGCGCGACGAGGCTTTCGTGATACTTTTTCAAAAGCATCTCAATACCCTCGCGGGTTTTGTCTTCCAACGGCATTTTCAAGGCCCAGTCTAAACTGTCGCCTATGGGGAGGACTTTGGTTATCGCCTCTAACCTGCCGTCGTCGTAAGCGCGGGAAATTTCCGCCGAGGTGCGTTTACGAACGTTTTCACAGTCCGCCCTCGCGCGGAGATAGTCGTTTTTGGTTTCTTCTATCTCTTTACGAAGTTTCTCGTTTTCCTCGGTCAAAGCCTTTATCTCGTCCGCAGGGGCTTCTTCCGTTATTTCCTTTTCTTCGGAAACTTCGGTCTGTTCCTCCGCGTTCGCCGCCTCGACTTTTTCTTCTTTTAATTTTTCGTGTTCACGATTTTTGGACATTTTTTCAATCACCTGTTAGTTATTATACTCTCTAATATTCTGCCTACGTTTTCAAGCACGGCGACGACTTTTTGATAGTCCATTCTGACAGGACCTATCACGCCGTAAGTTCCGAGCGGAGTTCCGTTTGCCGAATAAGTCGCGGTAACGAGCGAACATTCTTTGGGAATTTCGTCGTAACCGTCGTCGCCGATTTTAACGTTGATTTTTATATCGCGCCCGTCGCCCGTAAGCAGGTTCATCACCTTGTCTTTACTCGTAACTACGGATAAAAAATCTTTTATTTTGTTTACGTCGGCATATTCGGGGTGGTCGAAGATTTTCTCTTCGCCTACCGTAACGACTTCTTCTTCGCTCGAAGAAACGTAAGTTTTCAACGCCTCGATTACGTTTACGAAAATGTTTTTGTAACCGAGAAAGTTATCTTCGAGTTCGAGTTGCAAATTGCATATATCTTCAAAACTCTTGCCGCGGAAGGTATTGTCAAGCACCTTTTCGGCGTCTTTCAACTGTTCGTCCGTCATAGTTTCGGGCACGCTTATGAAATTGTCTTTCAAAAGCCGTATCTCCGTAACTATAAGCACGAGCGCGGAATCGGGTTTGAAACGGAAAAACTTAACGCTCTCGATAGTTTCCTTACCGTCGTGCGAGGACATACCCACCGAAGTGTAAGAAGTAAGTTCGCTTATGACTTTGGTCGTATTGCGCACCACCTCTTGCAGGTTGTCGGCTTTATCGAGGAAAATCTTCTTGATATAGTCGAGTTCCTTTGCGGTAAGTTTATCCTTAACCATAAGGTCGCTGACGTAAAGTTTATACGCCTCCGCCGAAGGCACGCGCCCCGACGAAGTATGCAACTGCGTCAAGTACCCTAACTCTTCGAGCGCGGACAATTCGTTGCGGACGGTCGCGGAAGAAACGTTCTTCATATACTTTTCCGTAAGGCTTTTGGACGATACGGGAACGGCGGTTTCGATATAATCGTCAACCACGTATTGAAGTATCTTCTTTTTTCTGTCCGACAACTCCATATCTTGGCACTCCTTTATTAGGATTGTTAGCACTTTATTGCGTAGAGTGCTAAACTCGGCTATATTATAAACCCCGCGACGAAATTTGTCAACTATTTTATATAACTTTTTCAAAAAATTTTTTGCCGCCCATATAATAATGATTATTAGTCTTTACAAACGGCGTATTTTGTGGTAAAATTAGACTATGAAACAAACTAAAAGACAATTATTCTTTGAAATAATAAGATTTTTAATAGTCGGCGGAACGGCGACTTTAACCGATTATTTAATCGCGTTTTTGTTTTACCGTTTTATTTTGCCGCCCGCGACGATAGGGCGAAGCGCGTCGGTAATAATATCCACCGCCGCAGGTTTTATCGTAGGACTTACCGTAAACTGGTTTTTGTCCGTTTATTTCGTTTTTAAACAGGTTTCGGACGAAAAAAAAGCAAAATCGGGTACTTCGTTTATAATTTTTGCAATTATAGGTATCGTAGGGCTTGCCATAACCGAACTCGGAATGTATTTCGGGGTTAAATACCTGCCCGAAATAAGCCTTTTCGGCTCGACCTTATTTTTAGGCGCGGAAATAAAGTGGTGGCTTTGCAAAGTAGTTATGACCGCCCTGACTTTGGTATGGAATTATCTCGCCCGCAAGTTATTTATTTTTAAGTAACCCGTTAAGTAACCCGCGCGCGCCAAACGTTATTTTTTACGTCATTTTGAGCGTCAGCGAAATATCCCACGACCCGAGTGAAAAGTATATGCCTTGCAGAAATTCACCCTCCCGGGAGATTGCCGCGGTCGCTACGCTCCCTCGCAATGACAGTTGAAT
>CAVLAV010000265.1:0-3311 GCA_963660735.1 bacterium | reverse complement strand
GGCAATCCCCCTGAAAAAGTACGCGGCATATACTCCGTACTTTATTCCAAGGGATCGCCACGCTAACGCTCGCGATGACACGGTAATTCAGCCGTCTTTGCGAGCGTAGCGAAGCAAACTCCCGGGAGGGTGAAGGTCTACGGAGTATATACTTTACCGCTTTGGTCGTGGGATATTTCGCTAACGCTCAATATGACGTACTTTTTTGCTTCCTCCTTCGGGGTAGACTTTCCCGATGAAACGGGAAAGGTGGCAGGCGTAGCCTGACGAAAAGGGGGCGTCCCCGCCGAGGGGAAGTGGATTGCAAGCGTAGCGCGGCAAGACGATGGGGGATACGCCCGAAAGAGCCTATTCCGATAAAGTATGAAAAGGTCTTACCGCGTCGGCGAACGCCTCCACCGTTATTTTATATCCGCCCGTAACCGGCACGACCGATAACCTCGGCTTTGCCGTTACGTTAAAATAATCGTTTAACACGCCGCCTAAATCTCGTTCTATCAAATCCGCGCCTTCCGCGCCGAAAGCCGTTCTGTCGCTTGCGACTATGCGTTTAAGCCGCTCTATTTCGCTTTTCATAATCCGTTCTTGATTTTCCTCCTTAAATAGCCTATAAATCCGCCGTATTTGCTCGTGCAGTCGTAAATTTTGCGTTTTCCGCTCAATAAATTGCTCGCAAGCAGTTTAAACGCGCGGTAACTCGCCGCCTCGGGCGGAATAAGCCCCGCGTTGTTTAAAAACACTCCGTCGTCGTCGGGAATTACCCCGAGCAAAGGCGCGCGCAAAGTTTTTTCTATCTCGTCGGGCGAAAGCATCGCCCCGCCCGCGACCAGATCGCCGCGCACCCTGTTTATAACCATTTTTACGGACAAAAGTTTCGCTCCGCGCAAAATCGACAGCACTTTGTCGGCGTCGCGCAAACTCGTGAGTTGCGGAGTAGTAACCACTACCGCCTCGTCCGAAGCGCCCACCGCAAGCCGAAACCCCTCTCCCACGCCTGCGGGACAATCGGTTATGATAAAATCGAAAACGCCGTCTAATCCCTCGTAAAGTTCCTTTAACGCGTCGGCGGAAATTTTACCGCCCGACGGACTCCTTACGCACGGCAACACGAACGCGTTTTTAGCCGACGGACATTCCACTATGGCTTGTTTCGCCCTGCACCTGCCCTCTAAACAATCGACCAAATCGTACACGACGAGATTTTCCACGCCCGTAACCACGTCGAGATTGTTCAGCCCCAAATCGAGATCCACCACGCACACTCGCTTGCCCGCCGCGCCGAGTCGCGCGCCGAGATTAGCGGCGACGGTGGTCTTGCCCACGCCGCCCTTGCCCGAAGTAATCACTATTTTTCTTGACATAAACGCCCCCGAGTGTTTTTTAAAAATGATACCGCGTTTTTCGGCTCGGTTTTTGAAAAGATTTGGCGTTAAATAATATATTTTGTCAAAGACGGCACGGGCGCGCTTGCGAAAAGTAAAAAAATGTGCTAAAATTCAATTATGGAACTCAAAAAAAGACTATCCGTAAAAAGTACGGGCAAAATATACGGCGGCGACTGCGTCGAAATCGGCGAATTGTTTTCGGAAGATTTTTATACGCTCGTCTACTGCAAATCGGGCGAAATCCGCTTGACCGCGCAAACGCTTGTAATTTTAAAAAGCGGCGAATGCGCGTTACTCGATAAAAGTACGCGCGCGGCGTTAATCACGGAAAACGCGCGCGCGTTCATTATGGAATTAGATTTTAAAACCGCGATAAAGAGCGTAAATTTTAACCGCGCCGAAAAAGCGGACGATTACAGGCGCGCGCTTTTATCGAAAGCGGAAAACGCCTGCGAAGATTTATTCGGCGACTTGTCGGAATTTAAGGAAAGAGAGTCGCGCGCCGACGCGAACGAACTTTCCGCGCAAATATTAAAAAATTTACTCGAACTTTTCCTGTCGGATTTATTCGCGACTAAAAGCGAAGAGCAGGAAACTTTCGACGATTTGTTTTTCGGTAAAAGGTCGGCGGGCGCGCTTGCGGCAAAGACTATTTACGAATATCTCGAACAGCACGCGACCGAAAATTTAAGTCTTGACGAAATCGCCGACGGAACGTTTTTTTCGCCGTCCTACGTAAAAAGAGTTTTTAAAAAGTATACTGATAAGACGGTTTTCGAGGTATTAACCGAGATAAGAATAAAAAAAGCCAAGCAACTTTTACGGGACGGAAAGAGCGTAAAAGAAACCGCCGAACTGCTATCGTTTTGCAATTCGGCGTACTTTGCGGCTTGTTTCAAAAAAGTTACGGGCGTTACCCCGTCCAAATTCCGTTGACGATAGCCACAGTTGATTGCGTTTGATCCCACCAAAACGAAATCAACTGTTGCTATCCGTTAGAGATTGCGCGTAAACTCGGTCTGACGGCTCATTCACGCTTTAAGCACTCGCCCGTGGCGGCGTCTTGGTACATTACCCAAAAGCCGTCGCCTTTGAGCGAGTACGGCGAAGAAGGTATAAACGAACAATATTCTTTAATTTCCTCGGGTTTTTCCCCGTACCTGCCCGCGACCCCGTAACATAAGTATACGGGGCGTTTTCCGTCGCAAATTACGCCTACGACGTAAAACTTGTCGCCGTCGTAGTTTATTTTTACCCACTTGCTGTCAGGCACGGTTTTGCAAAGTTCTTCCTCCGTGGGGAATTCCTTAAACAACTTATCTAATTCGGGTTTGATTTTTTGATAGTAATCGCCTGCGACAGACTCTTTTGCCTCTTCATCGACGAAAACGCCGAAATCGTACTCTCTTTGCGTTTTTTCTCCGACAGTTCCATTTTGAGTATCGCCATTTTCATTTTCGCCGCCATTTTCCCGTCCGACATCGTTTAACTCCTTAACGGTGAGATTCACCGCGTCTACGTCTTGGTTTTCGTAATAGTTTTCGGTTGCAACGACTTCGTCGTCGTAACTCTCGCGCTCGCCGCCGAATTCCTGCGGCGAATTATCATTCGAGTTTTCATCGTGAACGCCCTGCGCATATTCCGTAAGTTCCTCCGCTTTTTTCGCAATGGCGGAAAATCCGCCGTAAGCAACGCAAACTCGCTTTTCCGCCGACAAAAAAAAGATTGCCACCGCCGCGTTTTCGGCACTTTCATCCACTTTAAAAGTCGCGCCTTTTACGTCGCCTAACGGAAAAGCCAAGACTTTATCGCCGCCGTAATATATTTTATATTCGCCGCGAGAAAGCGGCGCAAGGTTTATTATCGACAAATTTATTTCGGTACAGTCCGCGCGCTCGTCGGCGACGGCTACGCCCCGAACTTTCT
>CAVLAV010000264.1:0-3332 GCA_963660735.1 bacterium | reverse complement strand
GGTAATATTTTGTCATAAGGTTAAAAGTTCTCCCAAAATTCTTCATTTTATATGATATACCAAAAAAAAGAAATTTGCAAGGATTTTTGCAAATTTCTTTGAAAATTTAAGAAAAATCGTCGGCTTTAACTGCCTCGCGCAATTTTTCTACGGCTTTTTTCTCTATTCTCGATACGTAAGAACGCGAAATTCGCATAAGCGACGATACTTCGCGTTGAGCGAGCGGTCTGCCGCCCTTTAAACCGTACCTTAAACATATAATTTTATACTCCCTGTCGTTTAATTTTTGTTTCATAATTTTTAAAAAATTATCTCTTAATAAGGAATTTTCGACTTTTGCAAAAACGCCGTCCTCTTTTTCGGATAAAAGGTCTATCAGGGTAAGTTCGTTACCGTCTTTATCCGTGCCTACGCAGTCGTATAGGGAAACGTTGTTTTTGTATTTTTTATTAGCGCGAAGCAGCATAAGAATTTCGTTTTCGATACATCTTGCCGTATAGGTGGCAAGTTGCGTACCCTTGTTCGGCTCGTAGGTGTTAATCGCCTTGATAAGACCGATAGAACCGACCGAAATGAGGTCGTCGGTTTCTTCTGCGCCTTGATATTTTTTTGCCACGTGCGCAACGAGTCGCAAATTGTGCTTTATGAGCATTTCCCTCGCCTTTTCGTCGCCGTTTTCTCTGAAAAGCCGCAGATATTTGGCCTCGTCTGCAGAAGAAAGAGGTTTTGGGAAACTATCCCCGCCGACGCTCGAACAAAAGAAAACGATTTTGCCTATTATAAACGAAAGAAAATCAAAGAGCATACGACTACCTCGGTTAAATTTATGCCGAAAAAAGTCGAATTATGACTTTTAAACGATTGTAATAAGTTAAGTAATATGCTATAATTTTTTCACAAACGGGTGGAAACGCTTGTTTTAAAAGGATACGTTATGGACGAAAAGATAAACGATTTTGATAGAATGGTCGCGGGCAACTTGTATAATCCCGCAAGCAAAGAAGTGGACGAGCAACATAAGCGCGGACTTATAAACTGCGATAAGTTTAACAAAATACCCGTAAGAAAGTTTAAAGCCAAACAAAAGGCACTTGAAAAACTCGTCCCCTCCGCAAAGGACAAAAATTTCAGCGTTTTTGCACCTTTTTACTGCGAATACGGCATAAATATTCGCGTAGGAAAAGATTGCTTTATAAATTACGGCGGAATTTTTCTCGACGTTGCGCCCATAACGCTCGGCGACGGCGTGTGGATAGGCGCGAACGTTACGCTTGCCACTCCCCTTCATCCGCTAATTGCCTCCGAAAGGCTTAACGCGGACTACCCCGACGGCAGACACGATTTGGAATATTCCGCACCGATAACAATTAAAGACGGCTGTTGGATATGCTCGAGCGCGACTATTTGCGGCGGCGTTACGATAGGCGAAAACAGCGTGGTTGCAGCGGGCGCGGTAGTTACCAAAGACGTACCGCCGAACTGTATAGTTTCGGGTGTGCCCGCAAAGGTAATGCGTAAAATCGACGAAAACGACCGACTTAACGTATGGGAAACTTATTTAAACAACGAAAAACCGATTTCTCAAAGAAAAAAAGGCTGAAAAACGCCGAGGCGGAATATTTATTCCGCCTCGGCGTTTTTAATCTAAATATTTGTCGTATATACCGTTCTTATTCGTTCCGTTTCGATATCACTTAAAGTTATACGCTTTACTTCTTCAACGAATTTATTTGATAACGATCGTAATTCTTTATAGTCCGCGTCGTTTACGCTTTTAAGCAAGTAAAAACGTTTGTATTTTTCTATTCCTGATTTTTCTATTAAATAGGAAGTGAACGCTCCCGCAATCGGATAAGATATAGAACAATCAACTTTATTAAATTCTTGATTTTTTAATAATTTCATAGGTTCGATAAAAATGCCCGACTCAATAAAATACTTGCACCACAATTCGTTCTCTATTCCCCACCAACGCTTATCGAAATACGTTGCTAACCCTTCACATAAAAAATCGGACTCCGACATACCGAAATTTTCCGATATTAAATGAGCGTCTTCGTGCGGACCGATACATTTTATTTTATCCGAATAAACGGCGTATACGCTTTTATTTGAAAAACACGCCAAACCGTTTACCGGAAAGGGATAGCGGGTCATTTTTGCAACTTCTTCAGGGGTATTAACCAAGTAGTAATTGATTACAGAATCGTATTTTACGTTTAACGCCGTCGTAATTATCGCGAATGACTCTTCTTGCTTTTTTGTAATAATTTCAATATCCCTTTCGGCGGTTTTATTATTAACGCAATGAAAAATATAATGCTCCGTTTTATAAGTCAATTTTTTCCCCTCCGAATTGTGCCGTTACAATACAAAAATAATATCTGACAAAATAAAACGAACCCGAGATTATTCTCGGATTCGTTTATTTTCGTTTGGTGCGGTCAACAGGACTTGAACCTGCACGAGAAAGCCTCATAAGATCCTTAGTCTTATGCGTCTGCCAATTCCGCCATGACCGCATATTCCGCAACCCGCAAAGTGAAAGCATTTATCCCCTCGCAGACTGCCTAAATATAATAACAAATTTCTTTATTATTGTCAAACGATTTTCGGGCGTTTTTTCAATAAATTTTAAAAAATTTTATAATGCGCCGCGCTGCCTTTTTCGGCGGCGCGGCGCGCGCTTTTTAATACTTGTCGATAATATTATTCAATTTATCGTATTGACTTTCCATATCCGCGACGAGTTTAAACTGCGTTCTCGTTCTGTCGATATTCTGGCGTTCTCTCGAAAGCCTGAAATAAACGTCGCCGTCAAGATAATCGGTCAAAAACCTTATGCCGCATTCGTAAGTCATTAAAATCGCACCCATAGTAAGGTTTTTCTTTTCGATTTCGGTAATGGTGTCGCCGAAAACGCTCAGATAACCGCGCGCGTATTCCTCGAAGAGCGGCGTACTGAAAATAACCTTTTCCGTTTCGGGCGTATCCTCCAAACACGGGTTGCAACCGAACCTTATGGAATCGCCAAAATCGTAACAAATACTGCCGGGCATCATAGTATCGAGGTCTATGACGCAAACTGCCTTGTCCGTTCTCGTATCTATAAGTACGTTATTGAGTTTCGTATCATTATGGGTAACTCTGCTCGGCATTTTGCCGCTTTCAAGCAAATTAACGATATTCCCTACTATGTTTTCGTGTTTTAAAGCAAAGTCGATTTCCGCTTTAACGTCCGCCGCACGGTTAAATTTATCCGCGGCAAGCGATTTTTTAAGATTATCAAACCTTTTTACGGTATTGTGGAAGTCGGGCAAAACCTCGAAAAG
>CAVLAV010000263.1:0-3334 GCA_963660735.1 bacterium | reverse complement strand
TCGCAAACCCTTGCAAGCAAGTTTGCTCACTCGGCATTGACGCAATGACAAATTTATTTGTTTTTTCTGCGGGTGGCAAGTACGTTCATTAACACGTATAATCCTATAAACAACGCCGTACTGCCGAGCATTATGAGATACATTACCCATATTTCAACCTTGTTGCCGAAAAAGTATAAGTTGCAGTCTATACTGTCGCGAATATTCTCTACTACTTCGGCAGGAAATCCCGACGCGGACATTTCCGCAAAAGACCCGCGAAGAGTGCAGTTTCTTATAAGGCTCGTTCCGTAAGTTCCGGGCAAAAAGCCGAGCGCGTTCCTTAACCCTTCGCCGAAGTTGGACAATGGCATATACGCTCCGCAAATAAAGCCGTAACCCGCGCTTACTATCGTTCCTACCGCAGAGGCTTGCCCGTCGGTCGATAAAAAGAAATTTACGCAGGAAGAAAGCGCAGTGCCGAAAGTTGTCAGCAATACCACGTTAAGCAAAATAAGCAACACGTCGGTAAAGGTGAGATACCAACCCGTGGCGGCAAGATAAATAAGGCACGCCGCCGTTGCTACCGCGCCTATAATCAAAGTCGAAAGCAACGAGGATAAAAAGTAACTTATACTCAAAACGCTCGGTTTTACGGGTGAAACGGTAAGGTCTTTAATCGCGCCGCTCGTCTTGTCCTTTATCATAAGCAGGTTGGAGCAGAACGCCACGGTAACGCAGCAAACCGCCAACAAAGACGATACGAGTTGACCGCCTACGCACCCGTTTATAACCGAATCGGCTACGGTAACGCCCGCCTCCTTAAGCGCCGACCTGAACGAATCGTCATATACCTTTTTCAAAAAGGTTGCGTAAAGCACGAGCAGTATTACGGGCGTTATGAGCGAGGAAAAGAACATTCCCTTGTCTTTAAAATAAGTTTTTACGTTGCGCTTGCAAAGATATTTAATCGTTTTCATTCTCGTTCCGCCTCCGGCTTTTTACCCGTAACGGCAAGGAACACGTCGTCCAACTTGCCTTTGGTTATTTCGTAGTCTTTGAAAATTTCGGGGTGAGCCACTATTAGTTTGGTAGCCGCGGCGGTGTTTTCCACTTCCAAACGGTAGCCGTTGGGAATTTTTTCGTAAGACGAACCGAGAGTTTTAATTTCTTCTTCGCTCGCGCCGTAAAGAGTGATAAAGTCGCCCGTGTAGGCGTTTTTAAGTTGCAGGGGAGTGCCTTCTGCGGCGATTTCGCCTTTGTTTAAAATTATCACGTAGTCGGCGTCGGCGGCTTCTTCCATATAGTGAGTGGTTAAAAAACGGTCGTTCCGTTTTTGGTGCGCAGGTCGGAAATAAAATTCCATAACGCGTTGCGCGTCTGCGGGTCGAGCCCCGTGGTGGGTTCGTCGAGTATAAGTATTTCGGGGTTATGGATAAGCGCGCGCGCTACGTCCACGCGCCGCCTTTGTCCGCCCGAAAGTTTGCCCATAGGACGATTTAAAAAGTCTTTAAAGTCGAGATTGTCGGCTAAAACGGCAAGTCGTTTTTTAAATTCCTCGCCGTAAATTCCGTAAAGGGCGGCTCGGCTTTCGAGATTGTCTTTTACCGAAAGATCTTTGTCGAGTGCGGAATATTGAAAGACTACGCCTATTTTGCGTTTGATTTCGTCTGCGTTTTCGTCTAAACTCGTGCCGCAAATTTCCACGCTGCCGCCGTCTTTTTTAAGTTGTCCGCAAATTACGTTAATCGTAGTGGACTTTCCCGCGCCGTTCACGCCCAAAAACGCAAACAGTTCGCCTTTTTTCACCTTAAAACTCAAATCGTTTACGGCTTTTACTTCGCCGAAACTCTTATATAGGTGTTCTATTTTAATAAGGTCGGTTTTTTCGTTCATAATAAACTTCTCGCGGATAATTTTATCATTTATACGTAATAATGTCAAGCGGTACGCTTAATATTGCACTTTGTTGACTTTACGGCGAAAATCGGTTGCTATAATCGCTTATTTTTGATACAATTTATGCGGAGGGGTGGCGGACGCCGTGAAAGAAAAAGAATATGTTTTTAAAATGCAATCCTACCGTGTTCGTGATAAACGACGAATACGAAATTCTCGTTATAACTCAAAAAAACGGACTTATTTCGGTCGAAATCGACGGTAATATATATTATCCCGAAAATTCGGGAGTGCTGTATTCCGAGCGCAACTTTGCCAAAATACGCGTTCCGCAAAGTCAACTCGATAAAAGCAAAAAATATGCCGTAGTTTACCGTGAAACCGTAAATCGTAAGGCGTATTTTTCGCAGTTCGGCGACGAAGAACGGCGCGAATTTAACTTTAAACCGCTTGAAAAAACCGACGATATAAAGGCGTATATGCTCGCCGACGTGCATTACAGGTTCGATTTGGCAAGGGCGGCGGTGGGCGATCGTCTTGCCTCCGTGGATTTTCTTATTTTCAACGGCGATATAGGCGAGGTGGAAACGGTCGCGCATTACGAGGAGGCCGCGGCTTTCACGGGCGAATTGTCGCGCGGCGAGTTGCCCGTCGTATTCGTGCGGGGCAATCACGATACCCGCGGCAAACTTGCCGAGAGGTACGCCGATTATTTTCCCGCCAACGGGCAAAACACCTACTTTACTTTTAAAATCGGCGGTTTAAGCGGCGTCGCGCTTGATTGCGGCGAGGATAAACCCGATAATCACGCCGAATACGGCGGCGGTTACAACGGTGAAAAAGTCTATAACGGCAGCAACGCCTTCGAGCCTTACCGCAGGCGCGAACTCGAATTTTTAAAATCGTTGAATATGCCGAAAACCGACTTATTCTTCGCCGTTTGTCATATTTGCCCCGTCTGCGCCACTCTTAAAAAGGGCAGTTGTTTCGATATAGAGCGCGAACTGTACTCGGCGTGGAACGCTCAACTCGAAAGGCTCGGCACTCGTTTTATGCTCTGCGGACACGAACATATAGAGTTGGTTTTAACCCGTGGCGACGAGCGCAATATTATAGACCATAATTATCCCGCTATAGTCGGCTCGAAGTGCGATTTTTCGGACGACAACGCCCGTATATGGGGTACTTATATAAATATACGCGGCGGCGAGATTAAGTTTTACCTGACGAGCGGCTCGGACGAACGCGAACTATTAACCATTAAATAAATACGGGCGGTCGCAAGTTGAAAAACTTGCGACCGCCCTTACGCATATAAGATTATGTAAAATCGGTATAAGAAAATGTTTAAAAACGCTTTGCTTTTTTGCGGAAATGGTATATAATAGTATTCGGAAAAGGTTGGCGAAATTACGAAATTTTTCCTTTCGCTAATCATTATATATATAAATATAGT
>CAVLAV010000262.1:0-3376 GCA_963660735.1 bacterium | reverse complement strand
TGGAGTAAAGTACGGAGTATATGCCGCGTACTTTTTCAGGGGGATCGCCACGCTTACGCTCGCGATGACACGGAAACTTTACCGCGCTACGACTCTTATAAGGTTTTGGCACAAATCTATTGCTCTTATTATATCATTTTTTAATTTTATTTTCAATAATATACGCAAAAAACCGCCGCAGATTTTGCGGCGGTCAATTTACTTGTTATTCGGCTGCCTTTTGTTTGTTTTCGCCCTCGAATTGCATATCGGGGACTTGTTCCTGTATCGCGCCGTTATCCACTTTGTCCTTGCCGCTGTGGGTTATCGCGTTTACGATTATACCTACGAACATCGCAAGAGCAAGCGAAGTTACCTGTATGAGCGCGCCGCCCGTTATCGCGTTTTTACCGAAGTTAAGCACTACGCCGCCTATACCGATAACGAGTATCGCCGCAACGGGGTAGAGGTTTCTGTTGTCGGAAAGGTCCACGTCTTTAAGCATCTGAAGTCCGCTTACCGAGATGAAACCGTACATCGCTATGCACGCGCCGCCCATTACGCATTTGGGGAGCATATTGATTATCGCTACGAAGGGCGATATAAAGGATACTACCATACACATAATTCCCGTAAGGAGTATGGTCGAGGTAGAGCCGTTTTTGGAAAGAGCCACGCAACTTATGGATTCGCCGTAAGTCGTGTTTGCGCAACCGCCGAACACCGAGCCGACGATAGAGCCTACGCCGTCGCCGAGAAGAGTGTTATGTAAGCCCGGATCTTCGAGAAGGTCTTTTTCGACTATGCTCGAAAGGTTTTCGTGGTCGGATATGTGTTGAGCAAGTTCTACTACCGCGATAGGTACGAAGAGTACCGCAAGGTTGCCGATTGCCGCTCCGTCGAGAGTGAAGTTTCTGAATATGGGAGCAACGCCTTCGAGAGCCGCGCCCGTGTCGGGGTTAATCGCTACGTATTCAAGTCCCTTTTGGGTTATTCCTTCGAGGAAAGTGAATTTGGGATAGTCGAAGAAACTTTGAAATCTTATGGGGCTGAAACACTCTTTTATGGGGGTGAAATCAACTATTCTCATACCCATACAGAACGCGCTGTCGTTGATATAACCAAAGAGGGTTATTATAATCGCAAGCACGAGACCCGAGCCGATACCGATTATGAACGGTATAAGTTTGCTCATTCCCTTGCCTTTTACCGAAGCGAGGACTATCGCCACGAAGGTGAACAAACCTACGAGTACGTACCAAAGACCGTACTTTTCGCCGCCGTTGTACATCATCCAACTGCCTGCCGTACCCGAGAGCGAAAGACCTATTATCGCAAGAACCGGTCCGATTATAACGTGAGGGAGGAGTTTCTTTATCCAACCCGCGCCGACGAATTTAATTACGAGCGCGATTATAACGTAGACGAGACCCGCAAAGGCAACGCCGATTATCAGACCCCAATAGCCGTAGTTTTGGGTTGCCGCCGCGCAAAGCGCGCCGAGGAAAGTGAAGGACGAGCCTAAAAACACGGGGCTTTTAAATCTCGTAAACAAGAGGTAAACTATCGAACCCGCGCCTGCGCCGAAGAACGCCGCGGCAGGGTCGCATTTAAGATACGATACGTAAGTTACCCCGTCCTGAACGAATTTGATTTGCGTTCCGCTTATAAGAATGGGAACGAGCAAGGTTGCCGCCATAATGGCGATCATTTGCTGAAAGGCAAAAACGAGGTTTTTGCCAAACTTCGGTTTGTCTTTGATACCGTAATCGAGTTGCATAACTCTCTCCTTAAAAATTTTTTTTGAAAAAATCTTTCGGACGTTAAGACTATCGTGAAAAAACGCCTTGCCGCAGAGCGACAAGGCGTTATCATACTTACGCATAGTAATAAAATAACTGATCTTGCCGATATCTCTGTATCGCCTTTAAAGATTTTATCGTGGATATGATAGCACAACGCAAAACTTATGTCAACTCATTTTCACGCTTTTCTCAAAATTTTTTTTTGCGTGAAAAAATTATTCCCCCGCCAACTATCTTTCCTTAATTTTTATACAGGTATGCACGGGCATATCGAAAGTTAAATCCGTCGCGGTTTTTACGCGTTCGCCGTCGTGGTCTTTATCCAACAAAAATACGTCGTATTCGCCGTCTTTACCGAAATCGACTTTTATTTTAGCGTTTTCTTTTTCGTCGTTTTCGGAATAATGCGTGATGACAGCCGTTACTTTGCCGTCTTTATCCACTCCGCAAAGCATATAAATATCTTTCGGCAACGCGGTGGTCGCCCCGACCTCGCTTATAAGGTCGTAAAACTCGCCGTACCACTTAAAGCAGGTATAAGTTTTAAGCGGCCGATAAGTGTAAAAATCGAAAACGCCGTTAAACGCGCTCGGACGGGTGTCGTAATACATAAGCATATCCACCGCCGAAGAACTTTGCGCGGTCGCCATAACCGACGCAACGAACGCCGCGCCGTTGATAAGCCATATTATTTTGAGCCACGCGAAATCGGTGATTACCGTAAGCGTAAAATTACTTACGGCAGACACGATAAGCGCGAAAAAAATAGTATATTTAACATTATATTTTTTGCACAGCAATCCGTTTACGATTTGTCCCGCGCCGTAGGCGAAGAAAAAAGCCGTATCTACCGAACCGCTTTCGGCGTGCGCCACGCCGAACTCCCGTTCTATAAGTATAATATTCGCGTTATAACCCAACTTACCTAAATAAGAACAAGTATAAACGAGCCAACACACCGCGATAGCCAAAACGTTTTTATTCAACAATTTTTTATTCATAGTACAAATAAATCCTTACCCATAAATTATACTCGAAAACGTTTCGGTTTGCAATATAATTATTGCTTACCACGTTGCAAAAATTGTCGTGTATATTACTTATATTTACACGATTGCAAAATCACGCGTTATAAAAGGTTTTCGCTTGAAAAAATCCGCGCGTTAGTATATAAAACGGTGATAGTAGTTTTCCACCGTTTTGATATGAAAAAAGTCCGATAAAATCGGACTTTTTGGGGCAGATATCTTTTTTGTAGCCCTAATATGTCAAGGGACTTTGAAAAAGATATTGAAAAAGATATTCTTTGACTTTCACCAATAGAATCGAACTCTTTCGCGGTAGTTTCGACTATCGTTTGAAATGCCTTTGTATATGCCGACTAAAACTTACTATTTTTTAAAACACCTTTTCGGTTACGGTTAACCCGCCTATAAACGTAACGTTTATTTTCTCTTTCGATTCTATAATCACGCTTTCTATTATTTGTCGGACAAGTCTGTCGTCGTATTTAAGCGGATGATTTTTTAATACTCCCATATGCGAGCCGAGTTATGTATAAAAACAATAAGGCAAGCGTTAACGAAGAAAAA
>CAVLAV010000261.1:0-3406 GCA_963660735.1 bacterium | reverse complement strand
TCATTATAAGCAGTATAAGCACCGCTATCGCCACGTAGCCGATATTTTTAAGCACCGCCGAGGCGGCAAGCAAGTTATTTAACAATTTTTACCTCCGATAAAGCCGTTTTACGCGCGAACGCGTCGGTTAAAACGAGATTTTCGTAAGTCGCCTCCGCACGCGGAGTTTTTTCGACTACTTTTGAAATTATATCCGAAATATCGTAAAAGCCTATTTCGCCCTTTAAATACGCCGCCACGGCTATCTCGTTAGCCGCATTCATAGCGCAGGGGTAGTTGTCGCCCTTTTTAAAAGAGTCAAGCGCGATCGAAAAACACGGAAACCTGTCGCCGTCTATCTCGCCGAAAGTAAGCGATTTACCGATAAGGTCGAGCGGCGGTACGCCCGTTTCAAGTCTTTGCGGATAAGTCAACGCGAGTTGAATGGGAATTTCCATAGACGGGTAGCCGAGTTGAGCCATAACCGCGCCGTCGGCAAACCTTACCATAGAATGAATAATGCTTTCGGGGTGAATAATCGCCTCGACTTTTTCAAGCGGCGCGCTATACAGTCTGCACGCCTCGATAACTTCCAACCCCTTATTCAAAAGAGTGGCGCAGTCGATAGTGATTTTTTTGCCCATCTGCCAGTTGGGGTGTTTGAGCGCATCGGCGGCGACCGCCTTTTCTATTTCCGACTTTTTAAGGTTGCGGAACGCCCCGCCCGACGCCGTTATTATAAGTTTTTCAAACTCGGCGTTCAAGTTAAAGTTAAGGCACTGAAATATCGCCGAATGTTCGCTGTCCACGGGGATAATTTTAACGCCCTTTTCCTTGGCGTAGCGCATAACTATCTCGCCGCCCGCAACGAGCGTTTCCTTATTAGCGAGCGCGATATTTTTGCCCGCGTCTATCGCCTCGAGCGTCGGTCTTAACCCCGCAAAACCCGATATCGCCACGAAAACCATATCGCAATCCTGCGTTATAGCGTGAATAACGGCGTTTTCGCCCGCATACAAACAAGTATTTTGCGGCAGAGATTTTATCCCCTGCGCTTTGGACGAATCGGCAAGCGCGACCACTTCGGGTTTTAAAATTTTTATTTGTTCGTTTAAAATATCCACCGAGGAATTTGCCGCAACGGAAACTATTTTGAATTTGTCGCTATGCCTGAGCGCGGTGTTTACGACTTGTTTTCCGATAGAACCGGTCGAACCGAGTAATGCGATTTTTAACATTTTTCAAACGAGCCGCCGTGATTTACGCGGCGGCTCATCTCCTATTTAGTATATTGTAATTTCAATCAAATTATGAGTGCGGGCAGTAAAACGCAGAATATTACCGCCGCAACGGGCGCGACGAACAAAAGTCCGTCTATCCTGTCCATAACTCCGCCGTGTCCGGGCAAAATATCGCCCATATCCTTTATGCCGAGTTTGCGCTTTACGGTGCTTTCGGCTAAATCGCCGAGTTCGGTAAGCGCGGCGAACACCGCGCCTATAGCGGCAAAAGTGAGCGCGTCCGCCCACACGAAACCGAAACAAACGGGCGTATAGTAAAACCAAGACATACCGAAGTACACCGCAACGCCGCCCAAAACGCCGCCGAAAATTCCGCCTATCGCACCGCTAATCGTCTTATTAGGCGATATTTCGGGGCAAAGTTTTTTACCTTTGAGCGCACTGCCGACGAAAAACGCCGCCACGTCGCAAAACGGCGCGGTTACGAAAACGAGCAACAACGCCTCGAAATTCGCCACCATATTCACCGCCACCAAAGTAAGCAAAAATACCGACGGGTAAAATATGCAAACGAGAGTTACTCCCACGCTTTCTATCGTGGAATTCTGAAATGCGAAAACCAAAAGTCCGAGCGTTAAAAGCACGAAGATTAAAAGCACGGAGCAAACGAATTTTATCTCGCAAAAAGAGGCGAGCGCGAACGCAACCACGGGGAAAACGAGCGCAACCGCTTTTTCCTTTTTATTGAGTTTTTCGCCGAGGGCGCGCACCATCTCGAAAGTGCCGAGTTCCGCCATTACAAACAGCGCGAAGTTAAACAGCAATACGCCGCCAGCCACGCCGCCTATCGGCGTAGTCCAAAATATTTTAGCGAGAAACAGTCCCACGAGCAAAATCGCTATGCCCGTGCCCGTTAAAATCCTTTTTTTCATTATATTCCACCGTACCTGCGCTTTCTGCCCGAAAACCATTCGAGCGCGCGTTCGAGTTCTTTCTTTTTAAAATCGGGCCACAAAACGTCGGTAAAATAAAATTCCGCGTAAGCGCATTGCCATAAAAAGAAGTTGCTTAAACGCATTTCGCCGCTCGTCCTTACTACCAAATCAATATCGGGCAAATCGGCGGTGTAAAGGTTTGCCGAAATGCTCTCCTCGGTAATTTCGCCACTTTTCGCGGCGAGGTTTGCCGCGCGGACTATCTCCGCGCGCGAGCCGTAATTTATGGCAATATTTAGCGTTTTACCCGTAAAAGCCGAGGTTTTTGCAATAACTTCCTCGGTGCGAGCGCGCAAATTGTCGCTCACTTTAGACATATCGCCCGATATTACGAGTTTTATTCTTTCTTTTACGAGTTTGCCCGAATACCTTTTTAAAAATTTATCCAAAAGGTCGAAAATAGTATCTATTTCCTCTTGGGGGCGCGACCAGTTTTCGGTGGAGAACGCGTATAAACTAACCGCCTCCACGCCGTGGTCGAAAGAGGCGTCCACCACCTCTTCTATAACGTCCGCACCCTTTTTATGCCCGTAACTTCGCGGTCGGTTTTTGGCTTTAGCCCAACGACCGTTGCCGTCCATTATAAAGCCGATATGCCTCGGAACGGCTTTCTTTTCTTCCGCCATTATACGGTCATCAATTCCTTTTCTTTTTCGGCGGTGGCTTTTTCTACCGCTTCCATAGTCTTGTTTACCGTCTTTTCAATCGTCTGTTCGTAGGAAGAATATTCGTCGTCGGTCATCTCTTTGTTTTTATTCATTTTCTTGAATATATCGAGGTAGTCCCTGCGGATATTTCTTACGGCGACTTTGGTGTCCTCGGACATTTTCTTTACTTGTTTAACTATGTCCTTTCTGCGTTCCTCGGTAAGCACGGGAAAAACGAGCCTTATAACCGTACCGTCGTTGGTGGGGTTGATGCCTATATCGGATACTTGTATCGCCTTTTCGATTTCCTTTAAAAGCGACTTATCCCACGGGGATATAACGAGGCATTGTCCGTCCTGCACGGCGATATTTCCGACCTGCGCGATAGGCGAAGGAGTGCCGTAATAATCGACTTTGATTTTATCGAGTACGTGCGGATTTGCCCTGCCCGCTCTTACCTGCGTTAAATCGGATTTAAACATTTCCGCGGTTTTTTCAAATTTCTCGTCCGCCTCTAAAACGAGGGTTTCGACTTTCTCTACAT
>CAVLAV010000260.1:0-3409 GCA_963660735.1 bacterium | reverse complement strand
CTTCTATCCGTTTAACTTCTTCGAGAACGTCCCTGATATTGCTCCAGAAAAAGTTCTCCCTGTCGTCCTGCGGCTCCGGAATTTCTTCGTTTGTAAACATAAATTTGCAGATATTTTTCGCCATTCTTCCCGCCGCTTCGTCGGGAAGTCCTTTCAACGCCTCGTAATACAAATCGTAAAACGTAAATTGTTTTAATCTTTTTTCTTCCATTTGTCCTCCTTGTTTTTTTCATTTTTATGTTTGTTTTTCGCCCGTTCACGGCGGATGATACCGACTGTAATTTTCCATTTATCGCTCCTTTGTTAAGAATAAAAATTGCCGGGACTTTTCCAGACAACCGCATACAAAAAGGAAGCCAAACTTTTTATCCGGCTTCCTTTTCATTACCTATGTAATTGTGTATTTTTATGTTTTATGTATTTGAAGAATTAGTCTCTTTGTCAATCCATTCTATCCATTTTTTTACGATTTCAATGACTTCATTTTCGTCGTTTTCTATATACACTGCGGCAATACACGCTTCCATTGCAGTCGCGATGTATTTGTGCCTATCTTTATCGTTTTGTCCTTTATGTTTATAGTTCCGCGGCTTTTGCTCTTTGGGCTTACCGTTTCCCTTTTTATCGTATTTAAGAAATTTCAGCAATTTATAATGCTTCGCAACAACCCGCACTAAAACTTCATCGCTTTCATGTTTTTCCTTCCATTTTGAAAGATTATCCGAAAACTTTATTCCCGCATTTTTCCTATCCCGATAAATTTTACACAACGCAAGTTTCAATACGGCATCCCCGTACGTTGCCAGTTCAAAATTTGTATCGTCATCGCTAAGACTATGATCTATGTTTTTATACGAAGTATCGGTTAATGCTTGTTTTTGCAAGTCTGTCTGCGGATTTTTTAATAATCCCTCTATTTTATCCACTTTCTTTCACCCCAAATCATAAAATGATTTTAATCTTTTTCTCCGCCGTCGTTCGTTTTCACTTCAAGCGCGGGCTTGTCGCTTGCATTAAGCGGAGAGATCACCGATTGCCCCAACTGACTTTCGATGTCCGTTCTTGCATTTTTTGCTACTTTTCCGCCTCTTTTGGCAATCGTTTTACTTTCTTCAAACGTATCGGGCTGTTCCCGTTTCGATATCGCTGTCGTCGTAACTTCCGCAAGCATATTCAGAACGAGTTCGATATTCGTCATATTGTCGCGCAGATTTTCTTTTTTCAAGCCTTTGAGTTCTTTATACTCTTTAACGGATAAGCCGCTCCACGCCTTCGTCATTTCGTTGGTTAATATCGCGTAATCTTTTTCCTGTTCTATTCCGCGCGCTTTCCACTCGTCTGTCAGTTCTTTACGCATTTCTATCGTCTGCAAGCGTTGATTGATCCAGCCTTCCGTATACCCTTTGGCACGGTAAAAATCCGCGCCGCGAAGTATCGCCTTTTCGGGATCGGCTATTTCGTCAAGCCTCTCGCTTCCCACTTGCGCCAGCCACATTTTGAACGGCTCCGCTTTCGGCGACGGAATCGACTGCACCAGCCGCAAAACGCCTTTCGTATCAAGGCAATCGGTTTCACGCATTTTACCGTCGGAAGCCTGCATTTTCAACCGGTTACAATTTGTAACCAGTTCGCTTCCTTCATCCGAAAGGCGCTTGCGTAAAACCTTCCAGTAATTCCTCGCGGCTTGATAGTCGTTATCGGTCAAAACGGATACGATATCAACTACGGAAAAATACCACTCTTCTTCGTCGGCGTTCCATAAAGTACGCACTTGCTTATTTTCAAACACTTTAATTTTGTTTTGCATTTTAATATGCCTCCTGTCTGCAAAAAAGTTTTACACCTATCAAGCGAATATAACGCCGAAAATATTCCAAGACATGAAAAATTTTTTAAATTATTTTTTCTTGCGGAATTCCAGATTGGAAAATTCAGGTGTCGGACCGTCTCCGAATATATCCCGAAGTTGTTCTTCAATCGGACGCGTGTCGGTTTCGTCCGCCACAACGATATTCTGGTATTTTCGTCTGTAATCTTTATAGCGTTTTCCTCGTTTTTCCGCTTCTTTCGGTATAAATCGCTCGTTAACAAACTCTTCCGCCGTCATATCAAGCCGCTTGCAGATTTCTTCCGCTTTCTGAAAAATCTTCTCGAAATTCGTTCCCGCTGGTTTCTGAGAAAAAGTTTTCTTACGATTTTCCACCTCTTCACAAAGCGCAAGATACAGCCATTGCAGTTCTTCGATCTGTCCGTCGAAAATTTCGTAATACATATAACGGCTGTGATACGGCAGTTCATTCATTCTGTTCCCGAACTCGGTGGGATCGGTTACCTTATCGAACGGGCGAATTATAAGATACGACAGCCCGAATTTATAAAACTCGCGATAACTATAAAACCAACTTGCAATATCCGCCTGCTCATCAACGGGTAGCAGATATAAAAACATATCCCACAGAATATCTTCGTCGTCATCCGTGCGGAATTTACGCAGAAATTTCTCCCACTGGGCGTTCGCGCGTTCCTCGTCGGTTTTGTTTTCCTGCAACGCGTCGTCGATTTTCATCAGTCGTTTTGCGACGAAACCTTGCGTTTTTCCGAGTTCTTCCGCAATTTCCGCCTGTCTGAAACCGTCCACATAATACATTTTGTAAATCATCCGGTCATCAGGCGAAAGCGCGGCAACTTTTTTATCAATATCGCACTGCTTGTGAATTTTATAGGTGAAGTCCGCACCGGAAACATCGTCGTCATCCGAATCTTCCTCCGATGCTTGTCCGAAATCGTCTTTTTCTATATCGATTTTCTTATAACAATTGGCATTTGCGGATTTTTTGAAGGTCGTTTTATGGTCGTTTTCACGGCGTTCGAGGTTATAATACTCCCTGTCCATTTCCACGAGTTTATCGAACTGCTCTTCGGGAAGCGCAACCGACGTCAGTTTTTTGCGGTCGTAAAAATAATACAGAAACTTCCCGTTTTCGTTCGCCACCCGCTTCTCTTTATTCAGTTTATATGCTTTCGGAGTATCCGCCATTGTTTAACCTCTTAATATTTTATTTATTACTCTAAATGTTTTTAGATAAAAATTATCAGTAATCAATAAAATTTAGTTACTCCATTATTAATTTCAGTGATGCACATAAGCCACACAAGAAAAATATACTACCAATGAAATTAATTATGGCAACAAATATTTATATTTCAACTATTTTATTGTTGCCTCTATTCTCTTTTTCAATTTTTCAGGAATCTCATCAATAGAATCATAAAAAATAGTGTTTACCTGCGCCACATCAAAATGTAAGCCACTGTTCAATTCTTTTTTATCGCAAATATGTATAACTTCTTTTCCTAATCCTAAAGCATAACCCGCTTCGTAATACGCTCCGTTATTGTGATGAGACAG
>CAVLAV010000259.1:0-3412 GCA_963660735.1 bacterium | reverse complement strand
TGCAAGTGCCTTATGAATACCGTCGCTCGCAAACCCTTGCAAGCAAGTTTGCTCTCTTGATATTGACGCGATGACACGGAAATTTTGCCGCGCTATGGCAAATTTTGAGGTTTTGACACAACTCTAACGTCGAGCAAGTCCGTTTACTTGGCATTGATTGAATGATCTGCGCGTTATTTGCTGCCCGCCGACGACCGTCGGCGGGCGGCTTTTAAAAAAAATTCAAAAATTTTTAAAAGTCGGTTGAAATTCCTTTTTCCGCGTAGTATAATAAGTTAAAGGTCGAAAGACCGCAATAAATGAAAGGCGGAAAAGAATATGATTACAAGCGAAATCAGGAACGTCGCTATAATAGGTCATAGCGGCGAAGGCAAAACTACTTTAACCGAGGCGATTTTATTCAACGCGGGCGCGACAGACCGTCAGGGCAGAGTTGACGACGGCAACACCGTAAGCGATTACGACGCGGAAGAAATCGCAAGAAAAACTTCCATAAGTTTAACCGTGTCGCGGTGCGAGTATACCGACCGCAAAAACAGGCACGTTTACTTTAATCTTATAGACGTACCCGGTTTTTTCGATTTCGAGGGCGAACGCGGCGCGGCCCTTGCCGCGGCGGATAACGCGCTTATAGTTACGGGCGCGAACGGCACTCTCACGGTCGGCACGGAAAAGGCTATCGAATACTGCCTTAAACATCGCATACCGTCCATACTGTTTATAAACGGACTCGATAAAGACAATTCCAACTTCGTAAAAACCGTACACGCCATTAAGGAAAAATACGGCAACAAAATCGCGCCGATGATTATACCTAATATGGTAGACGAAAAAATGAAAGGTTTCGTCAAAGTCGCTTACGGCGTTTTGCGCGACTGGGAGCGTAACGAACACCCCATACCCGAAAATCTCAAAGCCGATTACGAGGAGGCTCATCAGGCTCTTTGCGAGGCGGCGGCTGAAAACGACGAGGCTCTTTTGGATAAATTCTTCGCCGAGGGCGACCTCACGGGCGAGGAGATAGAAAAAGGCGTAAAACTCGGCGTTAAGGCTTGTTCGACTATAACCGTTCTCGGCGGCAGCGCGCTTAAAAATCAAGGCATATTCAACCTGATGGATAAAATGGTTTCCACGCTCGTTTCCCCTGCGGACGCAAAGGAACGCGAGGCAACCGAAAACGGCGAAAAAATTACTCTTAAAGCCGACGAAAACGCCAAACCTACGGCGCAAATTTTCAAAACCGTGGTCGATCCGTTCGTGGGTAAACTCAATATGTTCAGAGTGTTCTCGGGTAAGATAAAACCCGGCGACGCGCTCGTAAATTCTCGCACGGGCGAGAGCGAAAAGGTAAGCGCGCTGTACTATTTGCGCGGTAAAAAACAAATCCCCGCGGAAGAGATAATCGCGGGCGATATAGGCGCGTTTGCCAAACTCGACGACGTAGCCACGGGCGACACTTTAAGCGCGGACGGCAAGATCGTTATGCCAAAAATCGAAGAACCCGACGCGGAATACGCTATGGCGGTTTACGCGGCTAAAAAGGGCGACGAAGATAAGATTTTTGCGGGACTCAAAAAGTTGCGCGAAGAAGATCCCTCTTTCAAAGTCGAAAAGAACGCCGATACGGGCGAAATGCTTTTGATAGGCGTTGGCGAAACTCAACTCGCGGTGCTTTGCAAAAAACTTAAAAGCAAATTCGGTTGCGACGCCGTACTTTCCGAACCAAAAGTCGCTTACAGAGAAACCGTAAGAAAGACAGCCGAGGGCGAGGGTAAACATAAAAAGCAGTCGGGCGGCGCGGGGCAGTACGGTCATTGTAAAGTCCGTTTCGAGGCGGGCGCGGCAGACGGCGAATACGAATTCGTAGACGCGGTAGTCGGCGGCGTAGTGCCTAAACAATTTATCCCCGCGGTGGATAAAGGTTTGCGCGAGGCGATAAAAGAGGGCGTTTTGGCGGGCTATCCCGTGGTGAACTTAAAATGTACGCTTTTCGACGGAAGTTCGCACCCCGTGGACAGTAAAGAGGTGGCATTCGTTTCGGCAGCGAAACTCGCTTATCAGGACGGAATGAGTAAAGCCTCGCCTTGTATACTCGAACCGATTATGGAAATGAAAATTACCGTTCCCGAAAATTATATGGGCGATATTTTCGGCGATATGAACAAGCGCAGAGGTCGTATTCTCGGTACGGATTCGGTAGACGGCAAGACCGTTATTACCGCCGAAGCGCCGCAAGCCGAAATACTCAAATACGCCACCGATTTAAGAAGTATGACGCAGGGCAGAGGCTCTTATAGCACGGTTTTCGCGCGTTACGAGGAACTCCCCGCCGCTTTGCAGGATAAAGTTATCGCGCAGGCGAAAAAATAAAAATAAAATAAACGGTGCGCGCGGAGCGAAAATCGCTCCGCGCGCAATAGGGCTGACTTAATTATGATACTATCCGTATGTCCCAACCCGTGCGTAGATTGCACGATAGAATTAGACACTTTAAAAACGGGCGCGCTTAACAGAATAGAGAATAAAGTAATAACTTATTCGGGCAAGGCGCTCAACGCCGCAATAGGCGTGGCAAGGCTCGGCGGCGACAGTTTCGCCACGGGTTTTATGTTTGACGATAACGGAAAGATGTTCGTTCACACTCTCGACGACGAGGGCGTAAAAAACACTTTCGTTTGGAATAAAGGCTCGGCGAGAACCAACTATAAAATAGTCGATAAACGCTCTATGATGACGGAAATCAACGATAAAGGCGAGCGCGTGTCGGAAGAAAAACAAGCGGAACTTCTATCTCTTACGGGTACGCTCGCCAAAAACGCCTCGGTCGTCGTAATGAGCGGCTCGTTGCCGTCGGGAGTCGATAACGATTATTATCTGAAACTCGCAAACGCCGTGCCGAACGGAGTAAAAAAGATTCTGGATATAACGGGCGACAGACTCGTTACCGCGCTGACGGGCGGCGCGTACCTCGTAAAACCTAACCTCGACGAATTGCAGGAGGTTACGGACGAACATTATGACGGTTTCGACGATATGCTCGCAGGTTGCAGAAAACTGTTGGACGCGGGCGCGGAAAACGTTATGTTGTCGCTCGGCAGAAAGGGCGCGTTTTTGGTGGATAAGTCTTCCGCGCTGTTTTGTAAAAGCGCGACCGTCGCCGTAAACAGTACGGTTGGCGCGGGCGACGGAATGATTGCCGCCGCCGCGCTTATGACCGAGCAAAACGCGAGCAGAGAAGAAGTTTTAAGGTGCGCCGTCGCGGCGGGTACTGCGTCGGTTACAACCCCGGGAACTAACCTCTTTTACAGAGATAAATTCCTCGAAATTTACGACCGCATTTCGGTTGAAAAAATTTATTGAAATTTTGCACATAATAGGCGTATGCTTATTAAAGTATACGTATGTGTGGCGG
>CAVLAV010000258.1:0-3448 GCA_963660735.1 bacterium | reverse complement strand
TTGCAATCTTATAGTTTTGGGCGAAAATACGCTTAACGCAAACGTAATGACCTTCGTAGACGAGTTTATAAGAACAGATAAAATCCCCGACTCTTCTCTGCTCGTCGCGTGCGAGGGAAAGGCACAGGATTTGCTGACCACTGCCACTCCGCTCGATTCGGTTTCGGCGTTCGCACTCGAAAAAATTCTCGTCAAGGACATTGCAAAACTTAACAGAATTTCATTCGTGAACGTAAAAGACTTTGCAAAAGGATATTTTTCAAAGTCGAAAAGTTCCTATATGCCGTATATTAAAAAAAATAAGGTGGAAACCGCTCCGCCCGTGCAGGAAGGCGGAGGCGGCGGCGGAGCGGAAGGCGGTTCAAGTTCGGGCGGCGACGAAAAATACGTGTTTGACGGCACTACTACTTTAATGTTTAAAAACGGCGTAAACGTTGGTTTGCTCGACGAAAATCAAACGCTTACTTTCAACCTGCGCAAACACGAATCTATAGACACTTTTTTCGATATGGAAGAAATTAAAATAGGAGAAAAGACAGCCGCCGCGACCATAGGTATAAACGAATCGAAAAAGCGATTTGCGCTCGAAATAAAAAATTCGCCCGTATTCAGGATAGAATTAACGCTGAAATGCCACGTAGAGGACGTAAACAGCAGCGAGGACGTGGAAGACCTGTTTACCACGCAAGTTATCCCCAACGAAGCGTTAAGGCAAATAGAAGATAAAATCGAAGGCATTTATAGAGAATCGTTTAAAAAAATGCAGGAGGCAAATTGCGACCTGTACCTTTTAACCGATGAACTGTATAAATTCCATTATAAAAAATACGACGAATACAAAGACGATATATTGCAAAAAACGCAAATAGACGTAAAAGTAAAATGCGTGTTACAGAGAAACAACCGTTCATAACCAAATTGTGTTGCATTCAAACGCAATCAAACAAAAATATCTCCGCAAAAAACGGAGATATTTTTTTATTTTCTTACGTTGGGCGTGCCGTCGTATTTTTGGCGATTCATCCATATTTTCATAACGAGTTTGTGCGGTAAGATTTTAGCACCGAGTTTTTGCAACTTATTTATCTTACCGTAAACCGAAATATCTTTGCCCTTTCTTGCGTCGCGAATAGCCTTTTTTACCACCTTATCCGCGCTGTACATAACGCCGTAATTTATAACGACGGTTTTTTCGTCGGGGTTTATCGCCCTGTCGAAAAATTCGGTTTTGACCCAATACGGGCAAACGGCGGTAACGCTGACTTTTCTGTACTTTAATTCGACGTTTAAAGCGCGCGAATACGATAGCACGAAGGCTTTCGTGGCGGCGTAAACGTTGATATACGGTATAGGCTGAAACGCCGCGCAAGACGCCACGTTGATTATTTTAGACCCTTCTTTTGTATACGGCAAAGTTTCGGCGCACATCGCAACAACCGCTTTACAGTTAAGGTCTATCATATTTAGTTGCGTTTCTACGGGCATTTTTTCGATATGCTCGAATTTGCCGAACCCCGCGCAGTTTATCAAATATTTAACGGTAGGATTTTCCTTTTTGAGTTTTGCGGAATACTCCGCAATATCCTCCTGTTTCGATAAATCGAGCGCGAAAATTTTAAGCGGCGTTTTTACCTCTTCGGCAAGCGCTTTAAGTCTGTCTTCCCGACGAGCCACCACCCATATTTCGTCAACGTTTTCTATGGTCTCGATCTGTTTAACGAATTCTTTTCCGAGTCCGCTCGACGCACCCGTTACTACAATAATCTCTTTCATATCACCCTATTTGCGCAAAATATCTCCGCTTGACAAAACGAACGGACAAGCGATTTTCAATTTTTGCTGAACTATTTTAGCGTCCGTTACCGAATTTCCCTCTTCGTCGAAAATTTCGGTAACGACGAATTTTTTATTGAAATTTTCCGACGGCGAAAGCACTTCGAGTTCGTCGCCGACTTTAAACCTGTTGCGCATTTCCACGGTTATAAACCCGTCAAAGCAATCTTCGACGACGGCTATAAACTGCCTTTCGCCCGATGATTGAGTATCGGCGTAATTTACCGTCTCTGCGTTATCGCCGAAATTGTAAGCGGTGGTAAAAGCGCGGTGATTAGTCTTTTTCAATTCGTCGTAAAAACTTGTATTTTTGCAGTAACTATCACCGATTTTTAAAAATTCGTCGATAGCGCGACGATAGGCGTTTACAACCGTTGCCAAGTAGTATTCGCTCTTCATTCTGCCTTCGATTTTAAGCGATACTATTCCGCTATCAACCATTTCACCTATATGAGAAATCATATTAAGGTCTTTACTGTTTAAAATATAAGTGCCTTTATCGTCCTGCTCTATCGGGTAAAATTCGCCGCCTTTATTACTCTCGCGAATTTCATAACTCCACCTGCACGCCTGAACGCACTCGCCGCGATTTGCGTCGCGACCGTTCAGATAATTTGATAAAAGACATCTGCCGCTGTAAGAAATACACATTGCGCCGTGCACGAAAGCCTCGAGTTCAATGCTCGGACAAAACTCGTGAATTTCTTTAACTTCCTTTAAGGAAAGTTCCCTCGCAAGCACTACCCTTTCCGCGCCTAAGTTTTGCCACGCTTTAACGGCAAATTTATTGAGCGTATTAGCCTGCGTGGAAATATGAACGGGCAACGCGGGCGCAACCGATTTGCACAGCGAAATTAAGCCTATATCGGTAATAAGCACCGCGTCTACACCCGCAGAATATAAAAACTTAAAATATTCGGCGGCTTTATCGAGATCTGCGTTTCTCGCGAAAATATTTACGGTTACGTAAACTTTTACGTTTTTATTATGTGCATATTCTACGGCTTTAATAATCTCGTCATCGGTAAAATTATCCGAAAGAGCGCGCAGGGAAAACTCCTTGCCGCCCATATATACCGCGTTCGCCCCGTAATAAATAGCGGTTTTCAGTTTTGAAAAGTTGCCCGCAGGCGCGAGCAATTCTACTTTTAAATTATCGTTCATATAGTAAATTTACTTTTTATAGGATACGCTTATGCCGTCGCCTATATCCGAAAGCGTAGTAATAAAATCCTCGTCGGAAGTGATAAGCCTTAAAAATTCTCGCATATTGTTTTTTATGGTGTTTTGCCTGTGCGGCACTTTAACCTCTCCCGTTACGTAACCGCGATAAAAAACGTTGTCGGCAAACAATACGCCGCCGCTTACGAGTATATTTTTTATTTTAGGAAATAAATCTTTATACTTGGATTTGTTGCAGTCAAGAAATACGAAATCGAAACCGTCGCCCACCTCGTTGATAACCTCGGTCGCGTCGCCGACAAATTGCTTTACTCTGCTTTCAAGTCCGAATTTTTTAAAATTTTCCGCGGCGGCGTCTGCCGCCGCGGAAAATTTTTCAACGGTGTATAAAGTCGCGTTTTTACTTGCAAGCAAAAGCGCGATACCCGAACAC
>CAVLAV010000257.1:0-3450 GCA_963660735.1 bacterium | reverse complement strand
GAGGAAAACTGCGCGTTCAATCATTCGGTCGCGCTTATGGGCGAGGTTGAAAACGCGCTTGCGGAAACGGGTCTTGCCGCAAAGGATATAGACGTTTTCGCCTGTTCGGTGGGCGCGGGGTCGTTTACGGGCATAAGGATAGGCGTTTCCACGGTAAAGGCGTTTGCTTACGCGCTGAATAAAAAGGTTTTGGGAGTAACTTCTTTCGAGTCGCTCGCATACAGTATAGAGGAGCGCGTAAAAAAACTCACGCTTATCTGCGCTCGCCACGGTAACTATTACGCCGCGGGTTTTGACGAAAACGGCGAGATGATTATGCCGCCGAAATTTTTATCCGTAGAGCAAATAAACGAGATAAAGGACGGGTATCTGCTCGTTGCGGACGAGGATGCGGATAATCTCTGCGCGGTTAAAGCCGATATGGTAAAGGGCTTTAAGCGGGCGGTCGAGGCAAACCTTGAAAAAGCGAGTTTTAACGACGAAACGCTCGTGCCGCTGTACGTCAAAAAAAGTCAGGCGGAAGAAGAGTCGTGTTAGTGCGCGAGTGGCAAGCCGCGGATATAGGCGAGGTCGCGAGGATAGAAAAAGCGAGTTTTTCCGATCCGTGGAACACGGATATGATTTTATCTTCGTTCAATTTGCCGCGTTTTATAGGCTTGGTTGCGGAAGAAAATGACACGGTGGCGGGGTATATCGGCTCGACTTATATTTTCGAGGACGCCGAAATTCTGCTCGTCGCGGTGGACGAAAAATATCGCAGAAAAGGCGTTGCGACCTCGCTTTTCGTTTCGCTTTTCGATATTCTAAAAGCAAAGGGCGCGCAGAGAGTTTTTCTCGAAGTAAGAAAGAAAAATTCGGCGGCGCGCGCGCTTTATACTTCGCTCGGGTTTATCGCGACGGGCGAAAGAGCCGCCTATTACGGCGACGATGACGCGGTTATTATGGAGAAATCGTTATAGATAGCACGATTATCGCGGATTTAGGCGCGATTTGTAAGGGAACGGGAAAACCGCTTTTAATGTTGCACGGGTATTTGTCGAGTAAGGAAAGTTTTATTCGGCAAATAGATTTTTTTGCGCGCTTTCGGCGCGTGATTGCCGTGGATATGAGCGGATTCGGCAAGAGTCCGTCTATAAAATACCCCTATTCGCTCGACGATTACGCGCGTGAAATCAAGCGCGTTTTAGACGAGACAGGCGCGGAAAAAGTAGACCTTCTCGCGCACTCGTTCGGGGCGCGGGTGGCGGTGCGACTTTTAAAATGCGAAAAAAGAATAGACAAAATAGTTTTTACGGGCGCAGCCGGACTTACGCCGAGAAGAAATTTTCGTTACGCAGTCAGGCGAGCGTCTTTTCTTATACTCAAAAATTTCCTTCCGAGGGAAAAACTGACCAGGTTTTACAGCAGCGACTACGTAAATCTTTCGCCCGTTATGCGCGAGAGTTTTAAAAAGATAATCGCCGATAATCTGGACGACGAGTACGCGAAAATACCAAACCGCACGCTTTTGATTTTCGGCAAAAACGATACCGAAACGCCGCTTTATATGGCGCGAAAAATGAATAAACTTATGAAAAATTCTTCGCTCATAGTGCTAAAAGGGGCGGGGCATTTTTGTTTCGTGGAAAAAAGCGCGGAGTTTAACGGTAAGGTCGCGGAATTTTTGTTGAGCAGAAGGCGGTAGTTTGGTTTTGCGAACCCGACCGAAGAAATATAGGGGGTGGAAAGTGGAAAAAATCGTTTTTATTGTTACGGGAATTTTATTTGCGATAGCGGCGTATAGCGCGGTTATCTATAAATTCGGCGCGGTTTTACAACAATGCGGTTATAAGATAAGCGAATATTTCCGTTGTTTTTCGTCCGCGCTTAAAGTCGAACTTTTAAAAACCGTACTCGTCTTTGCCGCGCTCGCCGCCGCGGCGGCGAGCGCGGCAAACTTAAAAGCGGCGGTGCAGATACCTCTTTGCGCGGCGTTTTATTCGGCGGCGATAGCGGCGGTCTGTTTTAAACGCAAAACGCGTGTAAAACCGCGCCTTACCAAAAGGTTTTTAAGAATAAATATCGCGGCGTTGTTAGTCTATATCGCGCTCGGCGCGGCGGCGTATTTTTGCTTTGGCGGAAATTATAAACTCGTTTACGCCTATTTTGCGGCTTTTGGCATACTTTTACCGCTTATTCTCGCTGTCGGCGTGCTTTTAAATTTGCCGATAGACCGCGTGCAGTACGCGTTTTTCGTTAGTCGCGCCAAGAAAACGCTTGAAAACCGTAAAGACCTTATAAAAATCGCCGTAACGGGCAGTTGCGGAAAGACCACGGTGAAAAATTATCTTGCCGCAATGCTTTCCGTCAAGTATAAAGTCCTCGCAACGCCCGCCTCGTACAACACGCCGCTCGGTATATGCCTTACGCTTAAAGACCTGACCGAAAATCATAGGGTTTTCATAGCCGAAATGGGCGCGCGAAAAAAAGGCGACATAGCCGAACTTTGCAAAATAGTTAAGCCTGACTTAACTATTATTACGGGCGTAACGCCGCAACACCTGCAAACTTTTAAATCGGTGGAAAACATAATAGAGGAAAAGAGCGCGGCGGTGCGCGCTTTGGACGAAAACGGAGTGGCGATTATTTCGGGCGATACCAAGGGCAGTCTTGAAATTTACGTTAAGGCGGCGTGCGATAAGGTGCTTGCGGGGATAAACAAAAACGCGTATTTCAGGGCGGAAAATATCTCGCTTTCTACAAGCGGCGCGCAGTTTACGCTTTGCTGCGGAAACAAACGCCGCCAAGTCAAGACCGATTTGCTCGGCAAACATAACGTAACGGACTTCGTTTTAGCCGCCGCGGCGGCGATAGAACTCGGCGTTCCCATAGACAAAATATGCTCGGTTGCGCATACGCTCACTCCGCCCGAACATAGGTTTAAATCTTTTACGACAAGCGGCGGCTTTACGGTGATAGACGACGGCTATAACGCGAATATCGAGGGTTTAAAGAGTGCGGCGGGCGTGCTTTCCTTGTACCGCGGAATAAAAGTCGCGGTCGTTTCGGGCATAGCGGAAGGCGGCAAAAAATCGGCACGCTTAAATATGGAGGCGGGCAGGATTTTCGGCAAGACCGCGGATACGCTCATAGCGGTAGGGCCTTACGCGGAATATATCGCGAGCGGCGCGGCGAGCGGAACTTGTTTCGTGATAACGGTAAAGACTTTGGACGAGGCAAAAGAGGAACTTAAAAAAATAAATTTAAAAGGCGGGGTAGTGTTGTTTGCCAACGATATGCCCGATAAATATTAGGAGAATGAAATATGAAAAATATACTCGTTTTTTTCGGCGGCGTTTCCTGCGAACACGAAGTTTCGGTTATAACCGGGGTTATGGTAACTAACTGTTTAGACGGCAAAGGTTATAACGCCGTGCCCGTGTACGTGGATAAAAGCGGCGCGTGGCACAG
>CAVLAV010000256.1:0-3486 GCA_963660735.1 bacterium | reverse complement strand
GTCTATACCCCACCAACTATCGTACTTATCGGGATAATCGGTAAAAGTATACCAATTATAATACGGCGAATTTTTAGATTGATACGCACCGACCGAATTATAATTTCCGTACTTATTAAAATAAATACTGTCGTCGCCCGTATGATTAAACACCCCGTCTAATATTACGCATATTGTATACTTTTTAGCGTCTTGTATAAAATTGATTAAATCGTTTTCATCGCCAAGCAAAGGGTCAACCCTTAAATAATCGCCCGTATCGTAACGGTGATTGCTATACGCTTTAAAAATAGGATTTAAATAAATATGTGTTACACCGAGTGATTTTAAATACGGTAATTTTCGCCTTATCCCTTCAAGATTTCCGCCGAAAAAATCGTTATTAAGAATTTTACCGTTTTCGTCAGGCAAATATTCGGGCATACCGCCCCAGTCGTTTCTTAATTTCTTTCCTTCGGCGTTGCCGTAACCTTCTGCACGAACAAATCTATCGGGCATAATTTGATACATTATTACGTTTTTAAAATTATCAATCTCTTTTCTTGCCCTGCAAACCGATAATTGAAAAGGCACGACTTCGCTTTGCAAAGTTGCGTTACAAAATCCGTCGTCGCCGTAAAGCGCGTCGTCCACGACGAAATAATACCATATCAAACCGCTTTTTAAGCCCGAAAGCGATATGGAAAAGCCGTTTTCTATCCTTTCCATATCGTAGCCGCACTCGTATTCGCCGTCGTAACGCAAAATCAAGCGGCACATCGTTGCGTCGCTTGATATTACGGTTAATTTCAGGTCGTCGCCGACCGTTATCGCACCGATAATACTTTTACAAGTTTTATCGAGCGAATTATAATAAATTTTAGTTGCCATTACTTATCTTACTTGCTTTAAATGCCAAATATTGTCGGCGTATTCTCTTATACTCCTGTCTGCGGAGAAATAACCTGCGCCTGCAATATTGTTAATAGACATAGTGTTCCAAAGTTTCCTATCTCTATAAGCCTTATCGGCTTTATTGTGAATATCTACGTATGCGCTGAAATCCGCCATACACATATACGGATCGGCTATGGGCGAGTTGGTGAGCAAATAACTTGCGATATCGTCGAACTTTTCGCCGTTAAAGCCTTGTTTAAGACTTTCTATCACGCGTTTAAGCGTGGCGTTGTTGTTATAAAACGCAGTCGCGTCGTAGCCGCGTTTCCAAAGTTCTTCAACCTCTTTCGCATTCATACCGAAAATAAATATATTTTCGTCGCCGACTTGTTGACGCATTTCAACGTTTGCGCCGTCGAGCGTACCTATCGTAAGCGCGCCGTTTATCATAAACTTCATATTGCCCGTGCCGCTCGCCTCTTTACCTGCCGTGGAAATTTGTTCCGAAATTTCGCTTGCGGGCATAAGCGTTTCCGCCATAGTTACGCAATAATCTTCGAGATATACGACCGATAATTTCTCTCTTATGCGCGCGTCGGGGTTTTTACGCAAATCTTCCGACAAACAGCAAAGCAATTTTATTATACGCTTAGCCATATAGTACCCCGGCGCGGCTTTCGCACCGAAAATAAACGTTTTCGGCAATACGTCCGCCTCGGGATTGTCTTTAAGGTTGTTGTACAAGTTGATTATATACATTGCGTTAAGCAGTTGCCGTTTGTACTCGTGCAACCGCTTTGCCTGCACGTCGAATATCGAATCGGGGTTAATAACGAAACCTTCTTTCTTTCGCGCATACTCGCAAAGCCGCCTTTTATTATCCGCTTTTATCTCGTCAAGTCTTTTTAAAACTCTGTCCTCGCAAGCGAATTTTTTAAACTCTGCAAGTTTAGACGCGTCTAAAACGAAACCGTCGCCGATACAATCCGTAATAAGTTCGGTAAGTTCGGGGTTGGACTGACAAAGCCAACGACGATACGCTATACCGTTGGTTACGTTGGTGAACTTTTCGGGAGTTACGTCGTTAAAATCTTTAAATATGGAGTTTTTAATGATATCGCTATGGAGCGACGAAACGCCGTTTACACAATGCGAACCGATAACCGACAAGTTAGCCATTTTAACTTGCCCGTGCGAAAGTATGGACATTCTGTCAATCTTATCCCAGTCGCCGGGGAACAAGTTCCACATCTGACCGCAAAAGCGTTGATTTATCTCCTTAATAATAGCGTGAATTCTCGGCAACCTACGCTCGATAAGATCTTCGTTCCATTTTTCGAGTGCCTCACTCATAACGGTATGGTTAGTATACGCAACCGTGCGGGTAACTATATCCCACGCGTCGTCCCACGCAAAGCCGTGTTCGTCCATTAAAATACGCATAAGTTCGGGGATACAAAGCGCGGGGTGAGTATCGTTTATATGAATAGCCGCCAAATCGGGCAAAGTGTGCAAATCGCCGTAACGACGGATATGGTCGTTTACTATATTTTGCAAAGTAGCCGAAACGAGGAAATATTGTTGTTTTAAGCGCAAAGACTTACCCTCGGAGTGATTATCCGACGGATAAAGCACCTTGGAAATAAGTTCCGCCTCGTTATCCTGCTGCATACAACGCACGTAATCGCCCTCGGAAAAAGAGTGCATATCGAAATTACGCACGCTACGCGCCGCCCAAAGTCTTAAAACCGAAACCGCCTCGGAATTCTTACCCGAAATCATCATATCGTAAGGCATAGCCTCTACTTCCTGACAATCGACTTGCTTGACTTTCATTCCGTTTTCAGTCCATTCTTCGATAATCTTACCGTCGAATTTTACGTGTACCATAAGATCGGAACGCTGTGTAAGCCATACCTCTCCGCCGGGTAGCCACACGTCGGGCAATTCGGTTTGCCAACCGTCTACTATTTTTTGTTTGAACAAGCCGTATTCGTAACGAATAGAATAACCCATTGCGGGATAATCTTGCGTGGCGAGCGCGTCCATAAAACAAGCCGCCAACCTGCCCAAACCGCCGTTACCGAGCCCCGCGTCGGGTTCGAGTTCGTAAAGTTCGTCAAGCGTAACGCCCGTGCCTTTTAACGCTTTGGTAAGTTGCTCGCCTATACCGAGATTGTATACGTTGTTTTTAAGCGAACGACCAAGCAAAAATTCCATACATAAATAGTACACCCTCTTTGCCCTGCGCTCTTTCATCTTATAGTGGTATGCGTTGCGCTTTTCAAGCAAAACGTCCCTTACGGTCATTACCACGGCTTTATATATTTGTTCTTTCGTAGCCTCTTTAAGCGAAACGCCGAAGTATCTCGACAGTTTGCCTACGATTGCGTCTTTAGTTTCTTTTGGAGTAATTTCGTCCAAAGTGCTCATTTAAGTTAAACTCCTTTTTTTGATTAGCGAAGAAAATTCGTTTCCGACGCAATCAAATCAACATATTGTCGTATAATTTCTCATATTCTCCCGCCGAACGACTCCAACTGAAATCGGTAGTCATCGCGTTTTGCATTATCTTGCCCCACTCTTCTTTATTACCGAAAGTATAAATAG
>CAVLAV010000255.1:0-3492 GCA_963660735.1 bacterium | reverse complement strand
ACTATAGTTTCTGCAATCCTTGCCATTATGCTTTGCATAAGCCTTATGGCAGGCGGCACGTACGCATGGTTTACGGACACAGCAAGCACTGCCGTGAATACCATTCAGGCAGGTAACTTGGATGTAAAGCTGGAGTATCTAAATGATGACGATTGGACAGAGGTTTCGGAAACAACCAAACTGTTCAACGATGACGCTCTGTGGGAACCGGGTTACACAGAGATTGCTTATCTTAAGGTTAGCAACGTTGGTACTTTGGCACTGAAGTACAAGTATGCTGTAAGCGTATTTGAAGAGGTCATCGGTGTTAACGCTGACGGCGGTTCTATCAAGCTTTCCGAAATACTGAAGTTTGGTATGGCAACAAGCGAAAGTCAGATAACTTATGATGATCGAGCTTCTGCGCGTGCGGCTGTAGAAGAAAATGCATTGGCCCTCAACACTTATACAAACGATATTCGCTTGGGTGTTGGTGAAAGCAAGTACTATGCCATCGTTATCTATATGCCCGAAACGGTAGGTAATGAGGCTAATTACGCAACCGGAACCACCGCTCCGTCTATTAAGATGGGACTGAATCTTGTTGCTACTCAGGATACCGTTGAAAGTGACAGCTATGGTTACGATTATGACCAGAAGGCAGATGAAGCGAAAGGTTATACCGTAACTGCCGTTACGCCTGTCGAAACTGTTCAGCAGGCGTTGAATACCAAGATTATTACCAAAGAGGTAGCCGGTGCGCTTAAAGCGACAGAGGAAGTTGCGGCGGAGCAGACCGTAAGTGCAGGCGGCGTTTCTGTTACTTATCCTGCAGGTACGGTTCTCGCTACTGATCCGACAGCTGACAGCAGTGAAAGCACGGTTGAGGCTACGCAGGACGCTACGCAGGGCTTCGTAGAAAAAACAACAGATGTTGAACATTCTATTGAGCTTAGCGATGGTGAGAATTCTACTGTTTTCGAGCTGACGCTCCCTGTTTCTCAGGACAACACTACCCTTGTTAAGGTTGTGAACACAATCTCGACCAATCTTAACATGTTAAGAGTATTGCATAGCGGCATTGGGATAGCAAAGGCGGCGAGCGCGGATGCAACTCCTGATAATGAATCTTATTACTATAACAAGACAACCGGCGACTTTATTCTTTGGGTATGTCATGCCAGCGAAATTGCTACCGTAACAGAAGAGGCAGAGATTTACTCTATGTTCCCTGAAGTAAATGTTACCATTATTTCCGCAATCGCCGGATCGGGAGATACCGTTTTGGTAGATGCGTCTTCCAGAACAACAGCCGTAATTCCGGCTGCTGCGGTTGAAAAAGGTATTGTAAAAGAAGGACAGAAAATTTATCTTGTTATTAAAACCACAAAACAGGATGGTAACGAAGTAACCTATGATATAAGTCTTCGCGATTCTAACGGAAATCCGTTCGCTTGGACGAAAGAAGCATGCCCCTCTGTAACCTATGATATGGGTAGTAATATGAAGAATTATGTCAATATCACGATTTATGACAGTGCGGCTGAAATCTATCTGCCGTATGGCAATGATAATACACCGGGATGGTATTATGATTCCGAAACAGGATTGACAACCATTCGCTCTACTTCATTCAGCTAATAACTAATTTTGCCCTCCCACCCTTCGGGGTGAGGGGGCAATCAAAGGGTATAAGCAGGGAAAAAACGCATATAAACGGACAATAAAAAAATCCTCCCCTGCTCGGAATTCGCGGAGGGGGGCAAAAATTATTAGGAGAAACAAAAAAAATGACAAAATCAGCAAAAAGAAGCATAATTATTTCCGCGATACTCGCGATAATTATGTGTGCAAGTCTTATGGCAGGAGCAACGCTCGCAATCTTCACAAGCGAAAGCAAAGTGAACATTGCTGTCACCAGCGGTAAGGTAGACGTTGTCGCTACGATAAGCGACGGACTCACGTTAGAGCATAAAGAATACAGTTCCACAACGAATTCTTACGAAACGAAGGCAGGATTCTGGGGCGGTTCTGCAACATTAGACGAAAAAGCTCAGATGCTTACCATTAACAATATGGTGCCTATGGACAAAATTTCGTTCAGCATTAACGTTAAAAACGAATCCAGCGTTGATGTTAAGTATCGCACCGTGATTATGTGCGAAGCGGACAACGGTTTGTTCGAGGCTCTTACCGTAACCATAAACAGCCAATTCTATGAAGGCAGAACAAGCGTAGGAGAATGGACGACTCTTGCAGTAGGTGCCGCCCTCGAAACTGTTCCCGTCACGATTGAAATGACGGAAGAAAAGGGAAACAAATATCAAGACAAAACCTGCACGATTTCTTATAAGGTAGAAGCAGTCCAAGGCAACGCACAAACGAGCGACCCTGACGAAACCACCCTTGAAATCTACACCGCAACCGACCTTAAATGGTTCCAAAAAAATGCATCACATATAAGAGGAATTTATAATAAAGACTATTCTACCGACTATGTTTTCTCAAAGGGCGTTAAGTTGATGGCTGACATCAACCTCGGCGGCGCAGAATGGGATCCTATCAACTGGGGGCCTCTTGACAGTTCCGTATTTGACGGACAAGGTTATACCGTTTCCAACTTTGTCGTTAAGGAAAACGCAGAATGTGAAGAATCGATATATAAAAACTTAGGTCTTTTCGGCAAAACGAGAGGTGTCTATATAAAAAATCTTAATATAGATAGCGCCATTGTTACGGGTATTGGTCGTGTCGGCGCAATCGTCGGACAAGGTGAAGTCACGAAAATCTCAAATTGTCACGTTGCAAACTCCACTATCAAGGCTTCCGTCTATAATGATGACGACGGAGATAAAGCAGCCGCAATCGCAGGCCAACTCAACGAAGGCGGTAGTTGGATTAACGATTGCTCTGTCAAGAACTGCTCCATCTATGGTTATCGTCACGTAGGTAGCCTTGTCGGGTATCTCGGTGGTCCCAACAACTCGAAACAAAATAATACAGTCGGTATCGGCAAAAACAATGCTGCAGCACCCATAACTATATACAATGACAGAAGCAATAACTATAAAAAATATGGCGACAATGAGTTTGGCGTAAATGAATTGATCGGTATAGCCGATAACACTTCTAACACTATTTCTGATAACAACTTTGCAAACGTTACGTTTAAATTTACTTACCCCGTATACAACGTAACATCCGAAAATATTTGGAAGTATCTTGACGGTGAATACGGCACAATCAACAATGCAACGCTTATTCTTGCCGCAGGCAATTATGATAAACTCGAACTCGGACGCGCTACCGAGTATTCCGGCAGCAATACGGAATATCATAAGGGATATTCCGTTGCGGATGATACTAAAGTAACCTATGACGTTATTAAGCCATATACGTCCGGCACGAGAACATACAAGCGCACTTTGAAAAACGTGACCATCAAAGCGGCGGAAGGCGCAACGGTTAACGTTAGTGGTTTTGATATGTGGTCGGCTCACGTATATACGGAGG
>CAVLAV010000254.1:0-3525 GCA_963660735.1 bacterium | reverse complement strand
CGCAGTTATCAATGTTATTCTCTCTGCGCTTGTCGGAGTTTCGGGAATAGCATCGCTCAACGCCGGGACGGTAATTTCGATGATTGCTTTGAGTATCGGCCTGAATTTGGTTGCAAGTCTGATTCCTTCGCGTATTGCCGCGAAAAAAGACCCTGTCGTTGCTTTAAGGACAGAATAATTCTACAAAATTTAATATCAAACAGGAAAGGAAGTTTGAGTTATATCGGACTTCCTTTTTGTATGTAGTTGTCGGGAAAAATTCTCGGCAATTTTTTTGTAAAATTTTCGTGAAATACCCCAACAAACGGCTTAAAACTTTCCAATAATAGTGAGGGGATAGAAAAAGTTTTGCGAAACACCCCGCCAAAACGGTTAGTAAATGTCCATATATAGTAGAGGGATATTTCCTTTTACATATAAAGGGAACTGAAAAACAAACGAAATAAGGAGCGAAAAAGATGAAACCAAACACAAGTTAAAGAATCTACAAAGGATAATAACGCGAAATCGACAAGAAAATAGTTAGGTATTCGACTCCAAAAAACAAGCAGGATAAGGATTTTCCAAACTATCGGAAAATCGCAGGCTTGAACAAGTCGGAAACCGACTTTTCTCAGAACGAAAAAATCACTACCCTAAAACAAAAATTTTGCACTCTTTATGCCTTTGTTCACGGAAAAGAGCTTGACTCCGATAAGCAAATACGGTAAAATAATATCGTCGTATAGATACGATAATATCTAATGAGGAGTTTTGTTATGAATAAAGACGAAATTTTAATGAAAGCCCAAAACGGTGAAGGCTTAACGGTTGAAGAAATCAAGGTGTATCAAAGTATTGTAAAACCGGTAAAACACGTTTACGGCAAATACGGAACACTTGCCAAAATCTATTTGCAAGAGCATAATGTCGGAAAGTATTGGGCGCTCGGCGGCGATCTTCCCGATTATCTTCACGGAATAGACAGGCAAGCGGAAGAACTTTATTCTGTTATGTACGACAAATTGTCTAAAGATGAAAAATACAAACGGACAGGCAATTATTTAGAAGACGTCAGACGAATAAAAGAAATGCAAGACCGTATTGAAGAAGAAATCTTAAACGAAATCGTTTACGCATAAGGAGTATTGCAACTATGGAACGAAAGGAAGACTCATCAAGACGCATAACCCGCAGGAAGTATGAAGAAAAGCACAAGGAAAGAAGAAAACAAACGAGCGGCAATTTTGGAACGATGATTCCACGTGCCCTATATGATGAAATAAATGAGTTTCTTCGGGTGAACAACATAACGAAAGTTAGGTTAATTGTGGAAGGATACGAAGCGTTAAAGCGAGAACTGAATAACACAACGCATAATAAGTAATCTTTCCCCTTCTTAGCGTGTTTGCGTAATAAGATCTAAGGAGATTAAATTACGGAAAACACGATTAAAGAAACAGTATATGATAAGAAAATCGGCAACACGGTTTATACCGTCGTTGTCAAACCAAGCGTAACCGCCAAGACAAATATCTTTGATATCACAAAAAGGATAATAGAATCCGACGTGGAAGATATGCTGTCGGTTAAATACAACGAACTTGCAGCGTGTTCTCAGAAGGAGTAAACTATGAGAACGCAAAATAATAATCAAGAAAAAATCACGGCATTATATTGCAGATTAAGCCGCGATGACGAACAAGAAGGTGATAGCAACAGCATAGTACATCAAAAAGAGATACTAATGAAGTATGCGAAAGAACATAAATTTCGTAATATTGAAACGTTTGTTGATGATGGCTATTCAGGCACGAATTTCAAAAGACCCGATTTTCAGCGCCTAATGCAAAAAGTCGAAAACAGAGAAGTCGGGACAATCATCGTAAAAGATATGTCAAGACTCGGAAGAGATTATCTGAAAGTCGGCGTATATACAGAAATCACGTTTCCGGAAGCCGAAGTGAGATTCATTGCTGTCAATGATGGCGTGGATAGTAATAGTCAAGTAGATAACGACTTTACGCCATTTCGTAATATTATCAACGAATGGTATGCAAAAGACACCAGTAAGAAGATACGCGCAGTTTTCCGTTCAAAAGGCAATTCGGGAAAACATCTTTGTACTGTTCCGCCTTTCGGGTATATAAAAGATCCGAATGACAAGGATAAATGGATTGTTGATGAAGAAGCGGCAAAAACAGTGAAGGAAATCTTTAATCTTTGTATGCAAGGATTTGGACCGACTCAGATTGCGCGTATCCTTAACGAAAGAAAAGTTGAAACGCCGATTTGCCACTATGATAAACTCGGAATAAAACATCCCGCCAAATCTGCTATACCGGAACTGTGGTGTTCTGACACAATAAAAAACATTCTTAGCAACCCACATTATACGGGATGTACAGTAAATTTTCGCACGACTAAAAAATCCTACAAGAGCAAAAAGAAATTGTGGAACGATCCATCAAAATGGGTTACCTTTGAAGGAACGCAAGAGGCAATCGTGGATAAGCAAACATACGAAACGGTTCAAAAAATTCGTGAAGGGAGGCGCAGACCTACCCCGATGGGTGAAATGAATGTATTTTCAGGTATGGTATATTGTGCTGACTGCGGAAAGAAAATGTATCTTTGTCGTTGTTCTACAATGAAACAAAAAGAATATTTTAACTGTTCGTCTTATCGCAAACAGAAGAAATCAACCTGTTCTTCTCACCAAATAACGGTGAAAGCAATTGAAGAAATTGTTTTGAGTTATTTGAAAAGAGTATCGGATTTTGTTATCGACCACGAAAAAGAGTTTATTGATATTGCTGTCGAACACTCTCGAATGCTTTCAAAAAAAGAAATCGCAAAGAAAGTGAAACGGGTATCCGAAGCCGAAAACAGAATAAAGACTCTGAATAAAGTAATTCAAAGTCTTTATGAGGACAAGGTTTTAGGGAAAATTTCGGAAGAGCGGTTCATTTTGATGTCTGAAGCATACGAACAAGAACAGTTTACATTAAAAGAAACAATAGCCAACAGTAAGTGCGAAATAGAACGCTATGACGAGATAAATGACAATATAAATAATTTCGTTTCCATTGTTGTCAAAGCGGGAAGAATAAAGAAACTTACTCCCGAAATAGTAAGATTGTTAATAGACAAAATTATTGTTTCTGAAAAGGTAAAAACTGAAAGCGGATACAAAAGAACAGTAACAATATTTTTAACCCACATAGGTGAAATAGAGTTGCCGTAAAAGATAAGAAAACAGGCGTAAGCTTTTCGCCTACGCCTGTTTCCCTAATGGTGACACCCTTATGGCTCTCTTCTTTTTTTTACTTCTGCTTTTCCTCGTCGCCTTCGTTGCATATACAGGGCGTATATCGAAATAACGTAGCGCTGCGCGTTGCTTCGCTTACCGCCGCGTTGCGGGCGGACGAGTCCTACTGTCTCTACCATTACGGCGGCTTTATGCCGAACAAGAATAATACGGACCTTGCAAAACGCCGCTATTTATGCGCTTTTTTGCAAATTCTCGGATGGTGTACATACAGT
>CAVLAV010000253.1:0-3528 GCA_963660735.1 bacterium | reverse complement strand
GTAAGGTCGTTAACCGCTTTCGTGATGAAGTCGGTTATTTCGGACTTATCCGCTTTAAGGGCGAGTTTGCTGGTTACGTCGGAAGAATCCGCCTTTTTAGCGAGTTCGGTCGTAACGTCGGAAGCGTTCGCTTTCTTGTCGAGAGCGGTTTGCGTTGCGGTAGAAACAGGCTTATTTGCGTCGGACGTGTTGTCCACGTTGCCGAGACCGATATTTGCTTTGGTAATTTCTACGTTGCCCTGACGGTAACTCGATTCCGCAGAACCTTTAACGCCTGTAACAACGCCGCCGCCCGTGATGTCGTTGATGAGAGTTTTTAACTCGATAAGAGCGTCCTGAACGTTATCCGCCGTGATACCTTCTGCCGCAAGTTTAACTATGTCGGCATCGGTTTCGGGGTGAAGCAGTAAGTATTCGTCTGCTGCAACTTTCTGTAAAGCCTGATATTTTACGTTTGTGATAGCCATAATTTTTTGACTCCTTTAATATAAAATTATTTGATAATGACGAATTGGATAGTTCCAAGCGGAGCGTCTTCGTCGAACTCGCTCGCCGTTTTTACCGATTTGCTTTCCTCTATGAAATCCGCTATCGGAACTTTTACAGCGGAATCCTTACCGGCACATATAACGTAATTCTCGCTCTCGATGTCCGAGAGTTTCGCCGTTTCGTAGTCGTCGATATTAGAAGAAAGTAAATTTACGTCCTTTCCGGACAAATTGCCCAACAGAGAAACCCCGTTAAGCGTCGGCAGGTTTTCCAATAGACTGTAATCGTTTGGTAAAACCGAGACGATTTTCTTAATTTGGATAGGGGCACCTCTATCTCTACATTCTCTGTTCATAGTTAATCCTCACATAAATTGTTGTCTTTACTTCGCACGGTGAACAAGCCGTCTTCTATGAGCGTAAGCCTATTGCCGTCTACAAGGACTGCGGTTAGGTCGTAGTCACATATTCGGGGACGAAATTGCGCAGTTATCTCGCTCCCAAGCCGTAGACACCAACCTTTTTGCTTTTCCGAGTATGGTAAATGAACGCAGATGCCCTGACCTATACAAGTAAAGCACATTTCCTTGACCGCTTGCACGTCAACCTGTTCAAGCACGAAATACCGTTCAAGCAAATCGCCTATTATGGCGGTAATTTTGAACTTCTTTTCCATAAGTCAACCTCCTAACTTTTATTCGTTTTTTCGCAACATAGATAACCCTCCGTGTCAAAGTAGATTATTATTCCAAACCCCAACTGCGTCGGCGTTACATTGTGAGGATTTTCCTTGCTGTCGGAATGCTCGTTCGCAACATAAACGCCGTCTTCGATGTGGTTGAAATGCAGTGCGTCCATCGCAGTTCCCTGCTGTTTTACTTCGCCGTCTTCTTCTATGTGGTCTACCCACGTCTGCTTTTTGTAAGCCATACTAAACCTCCTCGTAAGAAATCTTTAACTCGAACAAAACCGTTTGTGTGGAATTGACTTCGATACTCAAATCTCTTGAAGCAATTACTTCGCCGCTACTGTCAAGAAGCCGAAGTCCCGTAATGGTATGCGAACTTTGCAGAGTGTTGGCTAAAAGAAGCGTGAAAGTTATAACGTTTCCGTCTATTTCCCTGCTTTGCTCTTTCGCTTCCAACCATACGTCCGCCGATTTGACTTCGTACTGGATCTTGGCAATCAGGTTCATAAATTCTTCGCGTCTTTCGTCTATAAACTCTTTTTTGAAAAGAACCATTTATTACCTCCTGTTTCTTGTGGGCGGATATGTGCCGCAGAAATGCGTTCCGCAAGCAATACCGCTTATGTAATAGTGAACTTCGTGCGAAATTCGTATGTTCCTCATCAGCCCGACTTTGTATTCAATATCTACGCCGGCAGGCTTGATTGCAGGAATATCGCCTAAATGCAAAGTTCCGTCCTCGCCCGTCGATAGGTCAAGGACTATGGTCGCAGGGGACGACTCGTCTTCGATATAATGAATATCGCCCGAATCTCCCCAAACCATCTTCAATGCGTTTATCAAGTCGTAGTAAGTGCAACTGTTCGACGCTCTGTAAGACTGATATTTGAGATACTTTCTGTATTTTTCATCTTCAAGAACGTCGAAATTGATTTTTTCGCCGCATAACAGCGCGGCTTCCGCTCTCGTTAGCCCTACTATGTCGCCTATCTTGTCGAGTTGCTTTCCTACCGCCGTGTCGATTGAAGTTTCGTAAGCAATTTGGTCGTAAACTTCCGTGAGTTCCTTAACTTGCTTGTCAAGGACTGCACATAACGCTTCGATGTTTTTCTTGCCTTTGAACTGTTCCAGCAAGTCGGTTATAATCGCTTTAAGTTCAGTCATCGCACACCACCTCGATTCTATCCGTAGCGAAACTCGCCTTTTCTCTCGTGGTTACGCTCACATAGTTCAAGGTGTAGTCGCTTTCTTCCGGCGTTACCGTTTTGTCCGTTGTCTTGAACGCTTTAATCTCGATATAAGCAAGCCCCGTAACGGCACTGTTGATACTGCCGATGAACTTCTGCAATACCACCGTGTCGCCCGCTTTCAAAGACTCGGTACAATCAAGTATCGTTTCTTTAATAAGGTCTTCGGCGTTGGGCGGAACCGATTCCGTCGGGTTAAGCGTATACTTGACTTTAAGCCATACATAAACAGGAACAGGTCTGTTAAACCTGACCGTTATCGTATCGCTGTAAAGTCCGGGAACGTCAACCGCTACGCTTCCGTAGGTTTGAATACCCGCCGCTTTTGTCTTGAATATCTGCTGTGCGATGTCGGAAGCCGAACCGCCGTCTACCACAACTTCTATGCTGTGAGCAGGTCTGCCTTCGCTGTCCGTTTCGTTTGTCGAGTTTTCGTAAACCGTGCAACTGTTCACGTCTGCGACGTTCTGAATAATCGCGCTCGCTATGCTGTCGAGCATTGAAGACGATTTCGAATTGCGTTTTGCTAAATACGATTGCCTATACTCAACGTCCGTTTCTCTCAATCTGCCGTAAACCGGCGAATCGAGGTTACTGCACGAAGTAAATCCCGACAACGTAGTAATAATTGTGTCTATCGAGCCTTCCGGCAAAACAATCTCGCCGTATTCTTCGCTTTGGAATACAATCAGCGTCGAAACCGATATTGTCGTCATATTGTCGGATAGTTTCAGTTCGTGGTTTATTCTTGCGTTGTTACTTGTTATTTTTAGGCTATTGCCGTCGGCTGCTACCGTGAAAGCGTCATCGGTAATAGATTCTGCTAACCCCGTGAGTATGCTTAATTTCGTGGCATTTGTGCCGCTCAAATAACTGTATGCGATTCCGTTGAGATAAACCGTGTAGGAAACGCCGTCCGCAACCGTAAGCAGGTCTATTTCCACTTTGTTGAAAAGTTCTCTCGTTATCTTGTAGTCGTTGTATACCGTGAAGTAGTTTACAGGGTTTGTGTTTGACGCAATCCTCGTTCCCGTAGGAATATCCGTTCCGTCAATGCCCGTGCAAAGGACCGTGTACTTTGTTCTGCTGTTATCCTGCCTTGAAA